>NZ_BCYU01000018.1 GCF_001598355.1 Sphingomonas asaccharolytica NBRC 15499 | reverse complement strand
CCATTGAGTACAGACCCTGGAGCCGCGCTTGCCACCCCCTCGTCATCTTGGCAAAGGCGACGCATGGCCGACTTCGCAGACCTCATCACCGGATATCGTCGTTTTCGCCAGAATGGCTGGTCCCGCCAGCACGAGCGTTGGGCCCAATTGCGTGAGGCACAGAGCCCGCGCGTGATGGTCATCGCCTGCTCGGACAGCCGAGTCGACCCGGCACAGATTTTCGATGCCTCGCCCGGGGAGATCTTTTCGGTCCGCAACATCGCGAACCTCGTCCCGCCGTTCGAGCTAGGCGGCGGACGCCACGGCGTCTCTGCCGCGCTGGAATTCGCGGTGACCCAGCTCGAGGTGCCCGAAGTCGTCGTGCTCGGCCACGGCTCGTGCGGCGGCGTGGCCGCTGCCCTGTCCAAGCGCTTCGAGGGCGCCGCGCCGGGCAATGGCGGGTTCATCGACCATTGGGTCGACATGCTCGACGAAGCGCGCGATCGCATCGTCGCCGAATACGGCACTGGACCCGAGGCGATCCGTGCGCTCGAGCTGGAAACGGTGCGCGTGTCGCTGCGCAACCTGCGCACGTTCCCCTGCATTCCCGAGCGCGAGGCGGCAGGCACGTTGAAGCTACGCGGCGCCTATTTCGCGATCGCCGACGGCGTCCTCCACGTCATGGACGACGACGGCAATTTTGCCCCGGCCTGAACGCTCCTAGAGCCCTTCCCAGCCCACCCATTGCGCGTTGGAGAGGCGCCGGGCGAGGTTCCACGTCTGCTGCCTGATGTCCGGCACCGCGACGATTTCCCAGAAGGCGCCACGAGTCATCGGGCCGAGCGCGTAGAGCCAGTCGTTGCTGGTGCCGTCGGCAGCGATCGTCTGCGCGCGCGAATCGACGTCGAGCCCGAGATGCGCGGGATCGGGGCGGATCACGCCTCGCTGGTGCAATGTGGCAAGCAATGGCTCGGTCGTGCGCGTGAGGTCGCCTTGCGGGCCGGTACAGTTGATGATGCGCTGCGCGGTCAGCGTTTCGGGCGAGTCGCTGCCGCGGTGACGCCAGCTTACGTTGATGCCGCCTGCATCCTCGACCGCCGAGATGGTCTTTCCCGCGACGATCTCCAGCTGTCCGCGCGCCTGCATCGCGGCCAGGCGATTGGCGACGCTCGGCGCCAGGCGGTGGCGGTGCACGTCCCACCACGGACGAAGGTGGCGGAGGAAGCGCGCGCGATCGGCATCGCTGCCATTCGCCCACATCGCCTGGGTATAGGGACGCAGTTCGTCGACCGCGTTGCGCCATCCGATCGCGTCGCCGCGCTCGCGGACCAAACGGACCATGTCGGACGGTGATGCGACCGGACGCTCGGCGAGCTTCGGAAACATCGGGCCAGGCGAATCGTGGCGGTGCGGCACCAGCCCGCGCCGCGACAGCGCGACGATTCGCCCCTTGAACCCGCTCGAATCGAGCAGCAGCGCGATGTCGACCATCGTCAGCCCGGTACCGATTAGCAGGACGGTGTCGTCGTCGCTGAGTCCGAGCGGCACGCTGCGATCCCAGGGATCGCTCTTGTAGCGCGCGTCCGATAGGCCGGCATCGGCAAAGCCCGGCGGATCGTGCGGAGGCAGGTTGCCGACAGCGAGCACCGCGGTGTCGGCGTCGACCGTCGCGCCATCAGCCAGCGAAACGCGCGCGCCTTCGCCTGATCGTACCACGTCTGTGACGTCACCGTGCACGACCTTCAGCCGGCCGCCGCAACTTGCCAGAGCCTTTGCCAGCAGGTCGCGCAGATAAGCGCCATAGGTCACGCGCTGGACGAACGTCGCTCCCGCATCGCCCTCGCCATTCTCGGCGAGCCAGCGCACGAAATGATCCGGATCGTCGGGCAGCGCGCTCATATTGGCCGCGCGTACGTTGAGCACATGGTCCGGATAGGCCGCGCCATAAGCGAGCCCCTCCCCCGGCACCGGAGCGCGCTCGATCAGCGTTGCGCTGGGACCATCGTGGCGCAGCAGGTTGATCGCCTGCAACGTGCCCGAAAAGCCCGCGCCGATAATGGCGACGTGGCGGATCATATCAGATCTCGTATTCGAGCTGCCAATCGGGCTCGGTAAAGGCCGGCGGCCGTTGCTGATAGGCGGGCTGGCGCGACTTCATGCGGCCGTAAAGCGCCTTGACGGTGTTACTGGCGGTTCGCGTGAACAGCACCGGCACGATCCCGTGGACGATACAGGCGACCCCGCCTCCGATCATCCGGAGGCCGAAGCCGAACGCGGTCGCGGCATGCTCGGGATAGGATTCGCCGATGCTGCGCGGGTGGCTCAGGAAAATGCGGTCGAACATGCGCCATGGTAACGCCGGCAAGCCGCCGCGTGAACCGGGTGATTTCAGATCCCCAGTGCCTTGCGCGCGAGTTTCTCCAGTTCGGGGTCGAGCGGTGGCGGGTCCATCGGGACGTGCGCTTCAAGCCGGTCGGCGATGGCGGTGAGCGCGGCGATGCGGGCCGATTTCTTGTCGTTGCCGTCGATCGCGATCCATGGTGCCCAGCGCGTGTCGGTGCGGCGGAACATTTCCGCCATCGCATCGAGATAAGCGTCGCGCTTGTCGCGGTTGCGATAATCCTCGGCGCCGGTCTTCCAGCGCTTCCATGGGTGTTCGAGCCGTGCCTTCAGCCGCTCATCCTGCTCCTTTTGCGTGGTGTGGATGAACAGCTTGACGATCGTGGTGCCCGAATCGGCCTGTTGCGCCTCGAATTCGTTGATCTCGTCATAGCCGCGGCGCCATTGCGCCTCGGTCGCATACTTCTCGACCCGCTCGACCAGCACGCGGCCATACCAGGAGCGGTCGAACACGCCGATATTGCCGTCTCCAGGCAGGCGTCGCCAGAAACGCCAAAGGAAGTGGCGCGCCAGCTCCTCTGCGGTCGGTGCCTTGATCGGCCAGACCTGGAAATTGCGCGGATCCCATTCGGCGGTCAGGCGCTGGATGATCCCGCCTTTGCCCGCCGCGTCCCAGCCCTCGAGCAGCACGACCGCACGGCGCTTGTGGAGGATATGCGCAACCTGGATATGCGCCAGCCGCTTCTGCACCTTGGCGAGATCGTCGGCATAGTCGCCGGCATATTTCTCGCCTTTCTCGAAGTCCTTGAGATCGATCGTCATGCGACCGTTCTAGACCCGCCGGACCGCCTCCGTCGAGCGGCGTTCAGGACGCGACGGCGAAGCGCTCGCGATGATGTTTCGGCGTCTCGATCTCGTCGGCCATCGCGATCGCATAATCGGCGAAGCTGATGAAGCTGTTGCCGTCCTTGTCGGTCAGCAGATCGTCCTTGCCGGTGCGGTACGTTCCCGTTCGCGGGCCGGCGTCGAACATCATGGCCGGAGAGAGAAACGTCCAATCGGGCCCGTCGCTGGCCTTGAGCGCATCGAGGAACGCTATCCCTGCGCCTGCCTCGGCACGATAGGCGTCGGGGAAATGGGGCGAGTCGAACAGACGCTTGCCGTCGCCGGTCTTCAAACTGGCCGCGCCGCCGACGACGAGAAAGCGCGGAACGCCCGACGCCTTGACCGCGGCGATCAGCGCCTGCGCATCGGTATCGGCGAAGCGCATCGCGCTGACGACGGCATCTCGGCCGCGCAACGCAGCGGTCAACGCCGCCGAATCGCTCGCATCGACTGCCAGCGGCGTGACATGGTCAGCGGCCGGCGGGAGATCGCCAGGACGTCGTGGCCACGGCGCGCGAGTTCCGCGGCGATCTCCGATCCCGCCCTACCCGTCGCTCCCAATATCGCGATCTTCATCGTCCGATCTCCGTCTATCCGGGCACGACCCTAGGAGCGGCATGCCGGCGCGGAAAGCGGGCGATCGGAAACGCTGGGTTGCCGAGCGCTCAGCCCGCGGCCGGATCCACCGCCTCGGTGACCGGCGAGGCCTTGGCAGCGTTCGGCTGGTCGACCAGGCGGATGTTGAGCTCGCGCAACTGCTTCGCTGTGGCGAAATTGGGCGCGCCCATCATCAAATCCTCGGCCTTCTGCGTCATCGGGAAGACGATGACTTCGCGGATATTGGGCTCGTCGGCCAGCAGCATGACGATGCGGTCGACGCCCGGCGCCGATCCCCCGTGCGGCGGCGCGCCGAACTTGAAGGCGTTGATCATGCCCGCGAAATTGGTGTCGACGTCCTGCTGGGTATAGCCGGCAATCTCGAATGCCTTGTACATGATCTCGGGCCGGTGGTTCCGGATCGCGCCCGACGACAGTTCCACGCCGTTGCAGACGATGTCGTATTGGAACGCCAGGATATCGAGCGGATTCTTGGTTTCCAGCGCCTCCAGCTCACCCTGCGGCATCGAGAAGGGGTTGTGGCTGAAATCGACCTTCTTGGCGTCTTCGTCATATTCGAACATCGGAAAGTCGACGATCCAGCAGAATTCGAAGCGCTTGTCGTCGATCAGCTCGAGCTGCTCGGCGACGCGGGTGCGCGCCAGCCCGGCGAGCTTGGCAGCCTGGGCTTCCTTACCCGCGGCGAAGAACACGCCGTCGTCCGGGCCGAGACCCAGCGCGTCGGCAATCTTGGCCATGCCTTCCTCGCCGTGGTTGTTGGCGATCGGCCCGCCGAACACGCCGCCCTTGCGGGTCGCATAGCCCAGGCCGGCAAAGCCCTCGCTCTGCGCCCAGCTGTTCATGTCGTCGAAGAACTTGCGGCTCTTTTCCGCAGTGCCTGGTGCCGGGATCGCGCGGACCACGTCGCCCGCCTCGACGATCAAGGCGAAGCGGCCAAAGCCCGATCCCTGGAACAGGTCGGACACGTCGGTGATCAGGATCGGGTTGCGCAGATCGGGCTTGTCGTTGCCGTATTTGAGCATCGATTCTTTATACGGGATGCGCTTGAACGGCAGCGGGCTGACGCTGCGGCCCTTGCCCTGCCAATTGGCGAATTCCTCGAACACGCCGTGCAGCACCGGCTCGATCGCGGCGAACACGTCGTCTTGCGTCACATAGCTCATCTCGAAATCGAGCTGGTAGAACTCGCCCGGGCTGCGGTCGGCGCGCGCATCCTCGTCGCGGAAACAGGGCGCGATCTGGAAATAGCGATCGAAGCCCGCGACCATCAGCAGCTGCTTGAACATCTGCGGCGCCTGCGGGAGCGCGTAGAACTTGCCCGGATGGACGCGGCTGGGAACCAGATAGTCGCGCGCGCCCTCGGGGCTCGACGCGGTCAGGATCGGGGTCTGGAATTCGGTGAAGCCCTGATCGATCATTCGGCGGCGTAGGCTTGAAATCACGTTCGAGCGCAGCACGATGTTGTTGTGGAGCCGCTCGCGACGCAAATCGAGGAAGCGGTAACGCAGGCGGATATCCTCGGGATAATCGGCCTCACCGGCAACCGGCATCGGCAGTTCGGCGGCAGCCGACTGGACCGTTACGGCGCGCGCGAACACTTCGATCTCGCCGGTTGCCAGGTTCGGATTGGCGGTACCCTCGGCGCGCGCCTTGACCACGCCGTCGATCGTCACGACTGATTCCGCGCGCAGCCCTTCCAGGATCGGCAAGGCCGGCGAATCGCTGTCGGCGACCACCTGCGTGATGCCGTAATGGTCGCGCAGATCGACGAACAGCACGCCGCCATGGTCACGCTTGCGGTGCACCCAGCCCGACAGGCGGACCTCCTGGCCGACATCGGCGGCGGTGAGCGCGGCGCAGTTGTGCGTACGATAGGCGTGCATGTGTGTCATCTCGCATCAATCAATCGTCATTCCCGCGAAAGCGGGAACCTATCTCCTACCGTAGCAGCAAGCACGGCCTCCCGGAGATGGGTCCCCGCTTTCGCGGGGATGACGGAGAATTAGGAAGCCGCGCGCATTCCCTTCACACAGGCCTTTGTCAAGCGCGCGCGCCTCGCTATGGGGTCGAGATGCATATCCATGGCCTGATCGAGGATAACGCCGCCCTCGCCAATCTCTGCGCGCGAATCTCTCAATCGAACTTCGTCTGCGTCGACACAGAGTTCATGCGCGAAAGTACATTTTGGCCCGAGCTCTGCCTGATCCAGATCGCCGACGCGAACGAAGCGGCGGCGATCGATCCGATGACGCCGGGCATCGACCTCAAGCCCCTGCTCGACCTGTTGGTCGACAATGAGGATGTGCTCAAAGTGTTCCATGCCGGCGGGCAGGATATCGAGATCATCTACAATCTCACTGCCAAGACGCCGCACCCGCTGTTCGATACCCAGATCGCGGCGATGGCGCTCGGGCAAGGCGAGCAGATCGGCTATTCCAACCTGGTCGACAGCTGGTTGGGAATACAGGTCGACAAAGGCGCACGCTTCACCGACTGGGGTCGCCGCCCGCTCGAGGAACGCCAGATTGTCTATGCGATCGCCGACGTGACGCACCTCGCCGAGATTTTCCCGCGCATGCTCGACAAATTGCGCAAGACCGGGCGCGGCGCCTGGCTCGACCAGGAAATGGAGCGGCTCGCCGATCCGGCCAATTACGCCAACGATCCCGATCTTGCCTGGAAGCGCGTGCGTATCGCCGGTCGCAAGCCCGACGTGCTCGGCCGGTTGAAGGCGTTGGCGCGGTGGCGCGAGATGGAGGCGCGGGGCAAGAACCTGCCGCGTGGCCGCATCGTCAAGGATGAAACGCTGGCCGATATCGCCAGCCACCCGCCGCGCAAACAGGCCGATCTGGCGCGTGTGCGCGGCCTGTCAGCGACCTGGGCTGGGAACGATATCGGTGCCCGGCTGATGGCCGCGCTCGACGATTCCAGACCGATGGCCAATGACGAAATGCCGCCGCGCGACGACCGCAAGCCCGGCCTGGGCAAGGAAGGCTCGCTGGTTGCCGATCTGCTCAAGCTGCTGCTCAAGATTCGCTCGCGCGATATCGACGTGGCATCGCGGCTGCTCGCCCGGTCGGAGGAGCTGGAAGCATTAGCCGCGGGGCAGCGCGACGGACTGTCAATCCTGACCGGCTGGCGCTTCGATCAGTTCGGCCGCGACGCGCTCGATCTGGTCGAGGGGCGGTTGGCGTTCGCGGTCAAGAACGGCAAGCTTCGCATGACCCGGACGGAGGATGCGCAATGAAGAAGGCTGTGATCGTCGCTTTTGCCCTCACCATGTTTGCCATGGCTGCGTGCGCGCCGGTCGCGCCGTTGCCTGGCGTGCCGACTGGGGAATGTTCGGCAAGCGGCCTGGAAAATCTGGTCGGCGCTGCGGCCACGCCGTCTTTGGTCAACCGCGCCAAGCGCCAAGCGGGCGCCTCGGTCGTGCGCATATTACGGCCGGGCCAAATCGTGACGATGGAATATCAAAACGGCCGACTGAACGTGAATGTCGACGAGAACAACCGAGTGAAAAGTTTCAACTGTGGGTGAATAGCCCTCTCCCGCGTGCGGGAGATGCGGATCTAGCTGATCAGCGGAACGGCGCATCAATCGACGCAGGCGGCTCGCTGAACCATTTCGGACCGGTGTCGGTCATGTGGAAGCAATCCTCCAACCGCACGCCGAACTTGCCGGGGATGTAGATGCCGGGCTCGTTGGAAAAGCACATGCCCGGCGCCAGCCTGGTTGTTTCGCCGCGAACGAGATTGACCGGCTCGTGTCCGTCGAGGCCGATGCCGTGGCCCGTGCGATGCGAGCACCCCGGAAGCTTGTAGCCGGGGCCGTAGCCAAAACTCTCATACAGCTTGCGGATCGCCTCGTCGACGCTGCCCGCCGGGACGCCTAACCTGGCCGCGGCGAGCGCGGTTTGCTGGCCCTGATGCACCTGATCCCAGACCGTGCGCTGTTCCTTGCTGGCGGCACCGTAGACGAAGGTGCGGGAGACGTCGGACTGATAGCCCTGCACCGTGCAGCCGCAATCCATAAGCACGATCTCGCCTTCGGCCACCTTGTGCACCGCCTCGGTGCCGTGCGGATACGCAGCGGCCTCGCCGATCAGCACCAGGCTGAACTCCGGACTGCCGCCCAGCTTGCGCGTCGCAGCGTCCATGATCGCGCCGATATCGCGGCCGGTCATGCCCTTTTCGACCCGTTTCCATGTCCAGCGATAGGCCGCGATCGTCACATCGGTCGCGAGCTGCATCAGCGCGAGCTCGGCCGGCGTCTTGGTCATCCGGCAGCCGCGAACGACAGGATTGGCCGACACGATTTTCGCGCCGGGCATAGCGTGCGCGAGCATGTCCGGGATGAAGAAGCGGACGGTTTCCTCGATGCCGACCGGTCGCGCCGCGAGCTTGCGATCCTTGAGAAAACCGGCGACCACCTTGAGCGGATCCTCATCCTCCTGCCACACGCGCACCTCGGCCGGGATGGCGAGCGTCTCGCGCATCCGGGGTTCCTCGAAATAGGGCGAGACGATGCATGGCTCGCCTTCGACCGGTAGCACCGCGAGCAAGGCGCGCTCGCTGCGACCCCAGCGAATGCCGGTAAAATAGAGCAAGGACGATCCCGGCTCGATCAGCACCGCGCCGATGCCGTGCTGCTTCATCAGCGCCTGGGCGCGGTCGAGCCGGCGATGGCGCTCGTCGGCGCCGATCGCCACCACGCCCGTCGTCATTTCCTGCAAGTCGGACAGATCGGGCTCGGCGGCACCGGCCGCAGCGGAGACGAACAAGGGAGCGGCAGCGGCGGCGGCAAGGATCGCGCGGCGACCGGGCGAAAAGCGGGAATTGGGCATGACCGGAACGATAGGGTTCTTGACCGCGGGCCCGCAATCCCCTTTCCCTGCATCACCAAAATGGGGAGAGTTATTTTGGCCAAGCGCCTGACGACCTACATCCTGATCGCCTTGGTGCTGGGCCTGATCTTCGGCTGGGCAGTTCATGAAACGGCAGACCCGGCCCTCGGCTTCTTCAAGCGGCTGGGCTGGACAGCATCGACCACCGATTCCGCGGCCTATCTGGCCGGCTGGACCAAATGGCTGGGGCTGATCACCACCATATTTCTCGATTTCATCAAGATGATCATCGCGCCGCTGGTGTTCGGCACCTTGGTCGTCGGCATCGCGCATATGGGCGATACCGGCGCGCTCGGCCGGGTCGGGCTGAAGTCGCTGGTGTGGTTCGTCAGCGCGAGCCTGCTCTCGCTGACACTGGGCTTGATTCTGGTTCATATTCTGCAGCCTGGCGTTGGGCTCAACCTGCCATTGCCGCCCATCACCGAGAGCGCCGGCATCGACAAGAGCAAGTTCGAAGCGGTCCAGATCATCGGCCATATTTTCCCGACCTCGATCGTCGATTCGATGGCGCGCAACGACATCCTGCAAATCGTCATTTTCTCGGTATTCTTCGGTGTCGCCATCACTGCGGTCGGCGAGCGCGCGGCACCGCTGGTCAAGGCGGCCGAGGCGCTGACCAAGGTCATGCTGCAGGTGACCGATTATGTCATGCGCTTCGCGCCCGTCGCGGTGTTCGCTGCGGTCGCCAATGCACTGGTCGAGCGCGGGCCCGAAGTGATCCGCAACCTCGGCTATTTCATGCTTTGCGTCTATATCGGTCTGGCGTTGCTCTGGATCTTGCTGGGCATACTCGCCTGGGTGTTCGTGGGGCGCCGCTCGGTGTCGCTGTTCCGCTATATTCGCGAGCCTGTGCTGGTCGCCTTCTCCGCAGCGTCATCCGAAGCCGCCTTCCCGCGCACGTTGGAGGCGCTCGATCGGTTCGGCGTGCCGTCGCGGATATCGAGCTTTGTGCTGCCTTTGGGCTATTCGTTCAATCTCGATGGCTCGATGATGTACATGACCTTCGCGTCGCTGTTCATCGCGCAGGCTTATGGCATTCACCTCGACCTAGGCACGCAAATCTTCATGCTCTTGACGTTGATGATCACCTCGAAGGGGATTGCCGGCGTCCCGCGCGCCAGCCTGGTGGTGATCGCCGCGACGCTGAACCAGTTCAAATTGCCCGAAGCGGGGATATTGCTGGTGCTCGCGGTCGATCACTTCCTCGACATGGGACGGTCGGCCACCAACGTCGTCGGCAATGCGATCGCGGCGAGCGTCGTGGCGCGCTGGGAAGGCGCGCTCGGCACTGAAGAACCCGCCGAGATCGAACCGCCGCATGCCCCTAGTCATGGGCTAAGCGGCGAGAGATAGCGTTCGTCCGGCTGAACGCTTCCCCGGCGAAGACCGGGACCCAGTTTCACGCACGTCGAGAAGGTATCCTGCCGTCGATAGTCCCTCGATGCTGGACCCCGGCCTTCGCCGGGAAAGCGTGCGATTGGAAGCCAAATCTATATGACTGGATCGCTCAGGCGTAGGCGTAAGGCCCGCCCTTTTCGAGCGCCACCTGATAGGCGGGACGCTCGTGCAATTTGTCGAGCCAGGCGATCGTCGCGGGACGTGACGGCCCGAGCCCCGCCCGGCTCCGCGCCGCTTCGAGCGGGAAGCTCATCATGATGTCGGCGGCGGTCATCTCGTCGCCGGCGAACCAGGGGCGCTGCTCCAACTCGCTTTCGACATAATCGAGATGGACGTCGATCATCGGCTGGATGCGCTTGGCCGCGGCCTTGCCCATCAGCGGGATGCGATTGACCACGAGCATCACCAGCAACGGCGGCATCATCGACCCTTCGGCATAATGCAGGAACTGACGGTAGCGCAGCACGTCGTCGCGATGCGCGGGCGGCCCGAGCCGGCCGTCGCCTTTCTCGACCAGATATTCGCAGATCGCTCCCGTCTCGACGATCATCCTGCCGTCATCCTCGAGAACGGGCGATTTACCGAGCGGATGCACTTTGCGCAGTGCGGGCGGCGCCAGCATCGTCTTGGCATCGCGCTGATAATATTTGATCTCATAGGGTAGCCCGAGCTCCTCGAGCATCCACAGGATGCGCTGCGACCGCGAATTGTTGAGGTGATGGACGATCAGCGTCACGATGTTCCTCCCCGGCCCTAGTTATGAAGTTCTCAGGCGGGCCGGCACGACCATATCCACGCCGAGGCCGGGAAATCCACCGCATCGTTGCGGAGGTGAGCCACCAAGACGCCGCGTAACCGCTCGCGACCGGCTTCCTGGGCCGCGCCATCAAGCTCACGAAGCCGTGCTGCCGCAGGTCCGATCCGACTGAAAAAGGCGAGCGCCTCGTCGACCGCCTGCTCCCCCTCGCCTGCCCGATAGGAATAATCGATCGGCTGCTCGTCGCCCGCCCAGCCGCTCGCTTGCAGAATGGAGTGGACGTGGTCGGCGTCCGCGAAGGCGAAGGGGCCCGGCGACGTTCCGGGTTTTTGCGGCGCTGTGCCAGTCACCGCAGCCCCGGTCTCGATCGCCCAGGCGTTGAGCGTCACGTCGCGAAAGCAGGAGAAGACCAGATGCGCGTCGGCGGCTACCGCACACCGCAACCTGGCGAAGGCGGCGATGGGATCGTCGAAGAACATGACACCATGGCGCGAGAACAGAAGGTCGGCGGTGATGCCACCCAACTCGCTTGCGTCTCCGACCTCGAAGCGGAGGTTGGGATAAGCCGCGCCCCGCTCCCGCGCTGTTTCGACGAGGTTCCGAGAGAGATCGATCCCGAGCACCGTTAGAGCCGGGCGAGCGGCGGCTAGCGCGATCGCGGTGCCGCCTGCGCCGCAGCCAATATCGACCGCGGTGCCGGTCTCCGGCGCAGCGTCGAGAATCGCTGCATTGAGATGGGGCGACAAATTGGCGAAGCTCAAATCGGTGCGGCGCCATTGATCCGCCCAGGTGTCGCCGACGCGCCCTGCCCAGTCATACGCCAATGTCATTCGGCCCTCCCCGTTCAACCCGGCTGCCGCGCGATGGATTATCCATGGCGATCTATGCACCTCGGCGAACGAGAGCCCAATAATATCGGCGCGCGGAAGCCCGAAATATGAAAGGCCCGCCGACGCGGGCGGGCCTTTCCGGGAGTTGCGGCGGAGGGGGAATCGCCGCTGGGGTTGTGCCGGTAACGAAACAACTGCGAGTTGGTTGCATTGCAGCAAACTTTTTCCGCGCCGTCTCGAAATTGGGTATCAGAGTTCGTCGTCGCCGCCGTTGTCGTCCAGACCGCCGACCATCATCTCTTCGGCGACTTCCGCCGTACGATTGCGGATAGCCCGTTCGAGGCGTTCGGCGACGTCGGGATTCTCCTTGAGGTAGTTCTTGGAGTTCTCGCGACCCTGACCGATGCGGATCGAATCGTAGCTGAACCAGGCGCCCGATTTCTCGACCAGCCCGGCCTTGACGCCGAGATCGAGGATTTCGCCGATCTTGGAAATGCCCTCACCGTACATGATGTCGAATTCGACCTGCTTGAACGGCGGCGCGACCTTGTTCTTGACGACCTTCACCCGGGTAGTGTTGCCGACGATATCGTCGCGATCCTTGATCTGGCCGGTGCGGCGAATGTCGAGGCGGACCGAGGCGTAGAATTTCAGCGCGTTGCCGCCCGTCGTCGTCTCGGGATTGCCGTACATCACGCCGATCTTCATGCGCAGCTGGTTGATAAAGATCACCATGCAGCGCGAGCGGCTGATCGATCCGGTCAGCTTGCGCAGCGACTGCGACATCAACCGGGCCTGAAGCCCGACATGGCTGTCGCCCATCTCACCCTCGATTTCGGCGCGCGGCACCAAGGCAGCGACCGAGTCGACCACCAGCACATCGATCGCGTTCGACCGCACCAGCGTATCTACGATTTCTAGCGCCTGCTCGCCGGTATCGGGTTGCGACACGATCAGCTCGTCGATATTGACGCCCAGTTTCTTGGCATAGACCGGATCGAGCGCATGCTCGGCATCGACGAATGCCGCCGTGCCGCCGCCACGCTGCGCTTCGGCGATGACATGAAGCGCGAGCGTCGTCTTGCCCGAGCTTTCCGGTCCGTACACTTCGATCACGCGACCGCGCGGCAAGCCGCCGACGCCGAGCGCGATGTCGAGGCCCAGGCTGCCGGTCGAGATCGATTCGACCTGCATGGCCTCTTTGGATCCCAGCCGCATCGCCGAGCCCTTACCGAACGCGCGATCGATCTGAGCCAGTGCAGCTTCGAGTGCTTTTTGCCGGTCGGTATTTTGCGATGCCATGCCGTCGATAACTTTCAGAGAAGCTGCCATTGAGAAGGCCTCCGCGCTAGCCGGGATAGTGTCGGCGTTCAATCGTGTTGGAGAGCATGTATCGCATTTGTTCTTATGGAACAATAGCGGAACATGAATTTTTTTCGCACCGAAATGGTGCTTTCCCGATATTTCTTGCCCGGGGCCCTGCCCCGCTTCATGGTTTGCCCATGCAGAGCGACCTCGACGCCTTTATCGCCGGCCTGCCCAAGGCCGAGCTCCACCTTCATATCGAAGGCAGCCTGGAGCCCGAGCTGATGTTCGCGCTGGCTGAGCGCAACGGGGTCGAGATTCCGTTCAAGTCAGTCGATGAAGTGCGGGCCGCCTACAGTTTTTCCAACCTGCAGGACTTTCTCGACATCTATTATACCGGCGCCAACGTGCTTCGGACCGAAGTGGATTTCCGCGATCTCGCCCTCGCCTATTTCGACCGAGCCGCTGCGGACGGAGTAGTTCATGCCGAAATCTTCTTCGATCCCCAGACACACACCGATCGCGGCATCCCCTTCGGCACCGCGATCGAGGGATTGCTCGCGGGGATGGCTGAGGCGGAAGCCAGACATGGCCTGACGTCGAAACTGATCCTCTGCTTCCTACGCCACTTGAGCGAGGAAGCGGCGTTCGACACGCTTGGCCAGGCCGAACCCTGGCTCGATCGCATCGCCGGGGTCGGGCTCGATTCGTCTGAAGTCGGCCACCCGCCCGAAAAGTTCGCGCGGGTCTTTGCCGCGGCGCGCGAAAAAGGGCTGCGGCTGGTCGCCCATGCCGGTGAGGAAGGCCCGCCCGATTATGTCTATCAGGCGCTCGACCTGCTCGCGATCGACCGGCTCGACCATGGTAATCGCAGCCTGGAGGATCCGGTACTGACCGCGCGGCTGGCGCGCACGGGCATGACGTTGACCGTCTGCCCGTTGTCCAACGTCAAATTGTGCAACGTCGCCTCGATAGGCGCCCATCCGATCGACCGCATGCTCGACCTCGGGCTGCGCGCGACGATCAATTCGGACGACCCCGCCTATTTCGGTGGCTATATCGGCGAGAATTATCGTCAGGCCGCGGCGGCGCGCGGGCTTGGCAAGGACGCGCTCGTCACCCTCGCGCGCAATTCCTTCCTGGGATCGTTCCTGAGCGACGACGAGGTGGCCCGCCACACCGCCGCGCTCGACGCCTATGTCGCGGAGCAACGCTAATGCCGGTCTTCACCCCGATCCCGCATGACATATTCGAGGCGCAGGTGAAGATGCTCGCCGCCGAAATCGCGGAGAGCGGGTGGCTTCCCAGCTTCATCATCGGGATCGGCCGCGGCGGGCTGGCGCCGGCGGTCTATCTCAGCCATGCAACCGGCCTGCCGATGCTGTCGGTCGACCATTCGTCGCGCGTCGAGGATTTCTCCGACGCGCCGCTGATCAAGCTGGCGGCGCGCACGCGCGACGGCGAGCGACTGCTGTTCGTCGACGATATCAATGATTCGGGCGCGACGATCGGCAAGCTGCGCGCCGCGCTGGCCACCGCGGGGGCAGCGCGCGACCATGTCCGCTTCGCGACCTTGCTCGACAACAAGCGGTCGCGCGAACAAGTCGATTATCGCGCCGAAGTGATCGACCGCGACGAGCGAAAGGACTGGTTCGTGTTCCCTTGGGAAGCGGTCGCCCCGCAAGCCTCGCTCGACGCCGACGCGGCGGAAATTCCCGACCGCATCGCTTGATCCACGATAGTCGACGGCGCGACCGTCGCGGTCAGAGTTCCGCGAGCGCCTTGGCGACGTTTTCCATCGTATAGGGTTTGACCAGCCGCGGGCGGGCGGCATGGGCCGGCGTGTCTTCCCCGCCGCCGGTCGACAGGACGAAGGGAATGTTGCGCTCCGCCAGTGCAT
Organism: Sphingomonas asaccharolytica NBRC 15499; assembly: GCF_001598355.1. Taxonomy (GTDB): domain Bacteria; phylum Pseudomonadota; class Alphaproteobacteria; order Sphingomonadales; family Sphingomonadaceae; genus Sphingomonas; species Sphingomonas asaccharolytica. Next base: position 52,564 of record NZ_BCYU01000018.1, on the reverse strand, counting down.
CGGCGACCGGCCAGCTCTTCTCGCCGCCCGACAGATTGACGTCCAGGATCGCCGCATCGGGATGTTCGGCGTCGATTACCGCGAGCGCCGAGGTCACGCTGTCGCACGTCGCGACGTGCGTCTTGTTCAATGCCTCGAGGAAATCCTCGAGCAGCATGGCGATCAGAGGTTCGTCCTCGACGATAAGGATGCGCTGCGGCGACGCCATGACTCGCCTTAGACTCGGTCGCTGCCGGACGCCATGCCTGGCGTTCCGTAGGGCAACATTTCGTCCGCCGAGCCAGCGCGATGATCCCGATTCCGGGAGTTACGCTCGATCATTGCCCCACCGGCGGCGCCAGCATGTCGCGCGCCGCTTCGGCGAGCTGTTGCACCGAAAACGGCTTGGGCAGAAACGCGACGTTATCGAGATCGATCGACTTCCTAAGCTGTTCCTCAGCATAGCCCGACATGAACAGGATCGGTAGATCGGGATAGCGCTCGCGGGCGTGACGCACCATCGTCGGGCCGTCCATCGACGGCATCACGACATCCGAAATCAGCAGATCGGGCTTTTCGCCGCGTGCCAGCAATTCGAGCGCCGCTTCGCCATTCTCGGCGGTCAGCACGGTATAGCCCTGCCGCGTCAGCGCGCGCTCGGCGACCGCGCGGACCATGTCCTCATCCTCGACCAGCAGGATCAGGCCGGTCCCCCAAAGATCGACCGGCTTTTCCTTGGCAATGATTTTGGCGATCTTCGGCGCCTCGGCGGCGTGGACGGGGAAATAGATCGAGAAGGTCGCGCCCTGGCCCGGTTTGGAATCGGCGAAGATATAGCCGCCGGATTGTTTGACGATGCCATAGACGGTCGATAGACCCAGCCCCGTTCCCTTGCCGATTTCCTTGGTGGTGAAGAACGGTTCGAAGATCTTGCCGAGGATTTCGGGCGGAATGCCGGTGCCGGTGTCGCTCATCTCGAGCGCCGAATAATCGGCGATCGGCAGGATGTCGGATCCCATCTTGCGGACCTCCGCCGCGCTGACCGCGCGCGATGTGATCGTCAGCGTCCCGCCTCCGTTGGGATCCTTGGACAGCATCGCGTCGCGCGCGTTGACCGCCAGATTGACGACGACCTGCTCGAGTTGTCCGGGGTCGGCGCGCACCGCGCCCAGGTTGCGACCGTGCCGCACTTCGAGCTTCACCGTCTCGCCGAGCAGGCGCTTGAGCAATTGCGATACTTCCGAGATCACATCGGGCAGTTGCAGCACTTGCGGCCGCAACGTCTGCTGGCGCGAAAAGGCGAGCAATTGGCGGGTCAGGCTGGCCGCCCGGTTGGAATTCGCCTTGATCTGCTGGATGTCGTCATAATCGCTGTCGCCGGGCGAATGGCGCATCAGCATCAGGTCGCAATGGCCGATGATGGCGGTCAGGATATTGTTGAAATCGTGCGCGACGCCGCCGGCGAGCTGGCCGACCGCCTGCATCTTGGTCGCCTGCGCGACTTCGCGCTTGAGCCGGGTCTCTTCGCCATTGTCCTTGAGGCTCAGCAGCACCGCGGCATCGCCCAACCCGCGCGCGCCGGCAATGGTCAGCGCGACCGGTTCGTCGGGATGGTCCTTCAGCCGGATCGCCATGTCCATCGAATGCGTCGCGCCATTGGCGAAGCGGCGGATCGCGTCGGCCACTGCCGCTTTGTCCTCGCGCACCACCAGGTCGCCCGGATAGAGGGGCGGCTGCGCCTGATCGACCTGCGCGGCGCGAACGAACGGATCGTTCATCTGGACGAACCGCCCATCGCGGTCGACCAAAGCGAGCCCGACGGGGAGCAGCGAGATCAGGCTTTTGACATGCGCCGCGGCCGATCCGCCGATCGCCGGCTGGCCATGCTCCTCCTCGTCGAGCAACACGACCAGGATCGGCGCGTCCTCGCCGTCGAGGAACGGGATCTGCAGGATGCGGAGCGGCGCACCACGCGGGCCCTCTCGCTCGAACCGCACCTGGCCCTTGTTGTCGGCGATCAGGAAGCGCGCGAAGTCGCGGCCGACGACGACGCTTTCCTCGTGCCCCATCGACCGTTCGCGCAGCACGCGATTAGCGGCGAGCAGGCGTCCGTCGGGCGCGATCAGCGCGGCCATGATTCCGGCGGCGGCCAGCCGGTCGCCGGTCGGCCCGGCGATGATCGACTGAACGTTGGTAGCGAGATCGAGCCCCTGCGCCTCATGAAAGCGCCAGACCAGCATGTCCTCGCTGTCGCCGGCGCGCTCGATCGCCACGGCGAGCGGCGCACCGCGAGTTGTGATGCGATCGAGCTCGGCCGACCCGTCGCGCCACGCGATTCGTCCCGCCGCCGCCAGCTCGCCCGGGCCATTGTCGTCGAGCGGCAGGCCGGGCGGGGTCGGATAGCCGCCAAAGCGTGCGCGATAGCGCTCATTGGCGCAGATCAGCCGCCCTGCCCGGTCGGTGACCGCAATCGCGTCGTCGCTCGCCGCCGCCAGCGCGCGTGCCACGCTCCAATCGGTTTCGCCGGGCATGTCGGACGCCGCCGGCGCGAACCGCGACCAGACGATAACGGCGCCGACCAGCAACAGCATGGCGGCGGCGAATCCCCCCGCGATGGCGAAATTGTGAAGAATCATCAGCGCGATCAGCGCCGCCCCCGCGCCGCACGTCGCCGCGACGATCAGTGCCTGCCGCTGACCGGGGGCGCGTGCATCGTTTGGAACGGGTCGGGAAGCCATCAGCCCCTTGTGGCGCGGTGGCTAGGTAGGTCAAGCATCGTCGGGAATGCCCGACCTGCGCCGGCGCCTCTCCGCCGCATCATCCGATGCTATTTCTTGTCAGGTGTGCTCGGGCTGGGGGTAGTAGGTGTCGCCGGAGCGTCGGTATTGCGCTTGGGAACCGAGAACACGCCGGTCACCCGGCCGCCCGATTTGCTCGTGCCGACCTTCCCGCCGGAATCGAGCGACGCGCCGTTGGTGTTGAGGTTGATCACCAACCGTCCGCCGCGAACCACGTTGGCGCCGCGATTCAGCACGACGTTGCCGATCATCGTGATAATGCGCTTGTTGAGATCGTAGATCGCATAGGAACCCGTCGCCTTCTCGCCAGGCCGCGTCACGACTACATTGCCCGACGCGCGAATCTGCGAGATTTCCGGCGGCGCTCCGCTCGAACTGACGAGGCTCGACGAATACAGGACCTCGGCCCGGTCCGACGTCACCGTCATCGCTCCCTGGCGCGCGCGCACATTGCCCAGCGCCAGGGCGCGCTGCACCTTGTCCTGGATTTCGAGATGGTCAGCATCGACGCTCAGAGTCTCGTTCCCGCCCGACTGGAACGCCGAAACGCGCGCGCCGAGCAAGGTCGCGGCGCAAGCGAGAAGGATGAACGTGGTACGCGGATGAGCCATGATTTTGCCTACAACAAGGTTTCGCGCGTTGAAAGCACCGAACCGCGCCAAAAAATACCTATAGATGCGCGCCGATGAACTGCTGCTGATCGCAGCGACGCCGCCGACGAGATATGCCCTCGGCGGCGGCGTCGATTGTCAGCGCTGGCCGCCTACCAGATGCGGACGCGGTCGGCCGGTGCGAGATACAATTTCTGTCCAGGCTGGACTTTGAACGCGGCGTACCATGGGTCCATATTGCGGACGATGCTCGCGCGCGCTTCCGACGGGGCATGCGGATCGGTGCGCAGGCGCTTGAGCAATTCCGGCTCGCGATAGCTGCGGCGCCACACCTGCGCCCAGCCGAGATAGAAGCGCTCGTCGCCCGAATAACCATTGATCATCGGCGCGGTCTTGCCACCCAGCGCCTTGTGATAGGCGTCATAGGCGACGGTAAGGCCGGCGAGATCGGCGACATTCTCGCCAAGGGTCAGCTTGCCCTGGACATGCTGGCCCGGCAGCGGCTCGTATTGGTCATATTCCGCCGCCAGCGCGTCGGTGCGCGTTTTGAACGCCGCGACATCGGCGGGCGTCCACCAGTCGGTGAGCTGGCCGCTCTTGTCGTATTTGGCGCCTTGATCGTCGAAATGGTGGCTCATCTCGTGCCCGATCACCGCGCCGATCCCGCCATAATTGACCGCGGGGTCGGCATTGGGATCGAAGAACGGCGGCTGCAGTATCGCAGCGGGGAAGACGATCTCGACCATGCCGAAATTGGCATAAGCGTTCACTTCCATCGGGGTCATGCCCCATTCCCAGCGCTGCAGCGGCTTGCCGAGATGAGCGATATTGTCCTTGCGGCCCCATTCGTTGGCGCGCCATTCGTTACCGAACGCATCGCCCTTCGCGATCTTGAGCGTGCCGTAATCGCGCCATTGCGACGGATAGCCGATCTTGGGGCGGAACGCCGCGAGCTTGGCATGCGCCTTGACCTTGGTTTCGGCCGACATCCAATCGAGCTTGTCGATCCGCGCGTTCATCGCGGCGATGATGTTCTTGACCAGCTGGTCGGCCGCCGCCTTGGTCGCCGGCGGGAAATATTGCTGGACGTAGAGCTTGGAGACGTCGTCCTCAATCGCGTTGGTGGTGAATTCCACGCCGCGCTTCCAGCGCGCTTGCTGCTCGGGCGTGCCCGACAGCGTCTTGCCGAAGAAGTTGAAATTCTCCTCGTCGAACGCCTTGGGCAACACGTCGGCATAATTGTCGAGGCTGCGGATGATCAGCTGATCCTGCAGCACCGTCATCGGCGCGTCCGAGACCAGCTTGACGATCCCAGTGATCGCCGAGGGTTGTGCCACCAGCAATGTATCTACCGGAGCGCCGATCCCCTTGAAATAGGTGGGGAAGTCAAAGCCCGGCGCCTTCGCCTGGAGAGCGGCGACCGACATCTTGTTGTAGCGTTTGTTGGCGTCGCGGCTGTCGATCCGCGACCAGCTGACCGCGGCGATCTGCGTTTCCAGATCGACGATCGCCTTGGCGCGGGCATCGGCATTGGCCTCGCCCGCCAGCGTCAGCATCTTGGCGATATGCGCCTGATATCCCGCCTTGGCGTCGGCGAATTTGGGATCGCTGTAATAATCGCGGTCGGGCAAGCCCAGGCCGCCCTGGCGGAGACCAAGGATATAGGTTTCGGGCGCCTTGTCGTCCTGGCCGACGCCGGCACCGAACGGACCGCCGATCCCGCCCATCGACGCTTCGGCCAGTAATGTCGCATAGCCGGCCTTGTCGGTCGACTTGATACGATTGAGCCACGGTTTGATCGGCGCTAGGCCCTTCGCCTCGATCGATCCGGTGTCGAGAAAGGTCGCGTAGGCGGTGCCGATCTTCGAATTGGGATCCGTCGCGGCTTTTTCGAGAATGCCCTTGGTCCGCGATTCGGACAGATCGGCGAGCAGGTTGAACGCGCCGTAATTCGACTTGTCCGACGGGATCGGCGTGTTCTTCGCCCAGGTGCCGTTGGCGTAATTGTAGAAGCTGTCCCCTGGCGCGACGGACTTGTCCATGCCGGCTTCGTCCATGCCGAACGTGCCGAAGGTGGGCTTGCCCGACGACGCGGCGACGGTCTGCTGAGTAAACGCCGCGGCGCCGAGCGCCGTCGCCGCAAGAAGTGCGAACGCGAAGGGTTTCATCTGGGGACGGTCCTTTCCGAAGTGGAGGAGCGGACGCTCGCGCGGCAGGCCGGAGCGATCATGTTCCTCCTTATTGATAGGGCGTGTTCTAGGGCGGTGACACGCCTAGTCAATCGCGTCAGCCGTGGTCCCGCATGATCCGGCCGGCGTCGCGCTTCCACTCGCGCTCCTTGATGTGTTCGCGCTTGTCGTGTGCCTTGCGGCCCTTGGCCAGGGCCAGCTCGACCTTGGCCCGGCCGCGCGCGTTGAAATAGACTGTGAGGGGCACGAGCGTCATGCCGTCGCGCGCCACCGCGCCATGCAGCTTGTTGATCTCGCGCGCATTGAGCAGCAATTTGCGCGGCCGCTTGGGCTCATGATTGAAGCGGTTGCCATGGCTGAATTCGGGAATGTTCGAATTGACCAGCCAGACACCGCCGTCCGCCAACACTTCGGCATAGCTTTCGGCGATCGATCCTTCGCCCGAGCGTAGGCTCTTCACTTCGGTTCCGGTCAGCGCGATCCCCGCCTCGAATGTCTGCTCAATGGCATAGTCGAACCGCGCGCGCCGGTTCTCGGCGACGATCTTCTGCTTGTCGAACGTGAGGGGCTTGGGACGGGCCATGGGCCGGGCGATGTAGGCCGAGCGGCGCCTGAAAGAAAGGTCTAGCGGAACGGCGGGTTTAGCGGATCGTCGCCAAAGCGGTTGGGCCCGACCGTTCCCGGCAAGACTAGGAACACGATCAGCACCACCATGAAGATGAAGCCGACCAAGTTGACCAGCGAGAACAGCGCCATCGACTGCGACGCCTGCTGAAAGGCGGGTGCCGTCAGATCGGGCGGGCTCCCGGGCTTCACCGCCGCCATCACCGCGATATAGCGCGGGAACACCGACGCCATGACGAAGGGCGTGACCAATTGCGACGCGAAATACGGTGCGATCCACCAGCCCGAGCGACCACCATCGTGCAATCGCCGCACCGCTGCCGCGGCGACGAGGATGAAGAACAGCACCGCCGCGATCAGGATGAACACCATCATCTGCTGCATCATCGAGCCGATGATGCGCGCCATGATTTCGGGATGTTTGTCGAGCGCGTGGGGGTCGTTTTGGGCCAGCGGAACAATGCTTTCGAACATGTTCGACATGATCGGGATCATCGCGACCATCGAAACGACCATCTGCGCGCCATAGACGATCAGGATCCACAGCCAGAACGGCTGCCGATTCTCGCGCCCCTGAAAGTCGGTGATTCCGGTCAGATGACGCGTCAGCAGGTTCATGATGGCCCCCTCGCTATGTTGGGGCGAGCCTAACGCCCGCGAGCGCGAATGAAAGACCTTGCCCGTCGCCTGGCGACCGCGCCGACTCGCTGCCGGACCGAAAGCGCAAAGTCGTACGACCGCCAAACCCCAGCTTTAGCACCGACTAGCGCATCTACATTGACCGTTTTATATCCTATCAAGATGATGGGAATAACGGATCGAGAGGGAAATGGCCGTCCCTCTGGCGAATGCCACCGTCAGGCCCGCGGCTTTTGATGGGATGCAGCTTGCTCCGCGTAACCAACGGCTAAAGCGCGATGCAGGGCTGCGTGACGCCCGGCTTCGTTGTCCCCGAGTGAAGGGAATGAAACGATGCGATGTCATGACTCCAATTGTCCGATCGGCTGATCGACTGCTCCTGATCGCCTGACGACCACGCTGACCGGCACCGCCGGCGGCGCACGCCCGAATTCCAACGAACGCACGTGCCCTGCGAGGGCGCGGCCGGAGGCGGCTGCCTGCGGCAAAGGGGATCCTTTCGCCTGATGACCAAGTATCTTTTCCTGACGACCCTGAGCGCCGCGGCGATTGCGTCTTCATTCCCCTTGCCCGCTCTGGCCGCCGACAAGGTGTCGCTGGCCACTGCCGACGACAAACCGGTGGAGTCCGATCCAGCCGCCAGTCCCGACGCCGCGGCCGCCGGCGACATCGTCGTTACCGCGCGGCGCCGAGCCGAAAGCGCGCAGGACGTGCCGATCGCGCTCAGCGTGGTCGACGACAAGGCGCTCGCCGCGACCGGCAATTACTCGCTGGCGCAAATCCAGCAGCTCGTTCCCAGCCTGCAAGTGTTCAGTTTCAACCCCCGCAACACCAACGTGAACATCCGCGGCCTCGGGTCGAACGTCGCGCTGACCAATGACGGGCTGGAGAACAGCGTCGGCATCTATATCGACAATGTCTATTATGGTCGCGTCGGCCAGTCGCAATTCGACCTGGTCGACCTGCAGCAAGTCGAAGTGCTGCGCGGCCCCCAGGGGACGCTGTTCGGCAAGAACACGACTGCCGGCGCGATCAACATCTCCACGCGCGCGCCGGGCTTCGACCCCGAGCTGTCGGCCGAGTCATCATTCGGCGACTACGGCTATCGCCAGTTTCGCGCTTCCGCCTCCGGCGCGCTGATCGGCGATGTCGTCGCAGCGCGACTGAGCATCGCCGACACAAAACGCGATGGCTTCCTGACCAACGTCCATGACGGCAGCGATTCGGCCAATTATTATAATTTCAGCTTACGCGGGCAGCTGCTGATCAAGCCCAGCGACCGCCTTTCGATCAAGCTGATCGGCGATTATTCGCACCAGAAGCAGCACCATGTGCTTCAAATCCTGTCGGGTTTCTTCGGGACCTATGACGACGGTACACCGATCGCCAACAATTTCCTCAATCGCACCAGCCGGGCCGGCTACACGCCCCTGCCCTTCACGCCCTTCGCGCGGCTCGGCGATTCCGACAGCCGCTACCAGGCCAACATGAAGAGCTATGGCGCGTCGGGCCAGGTCGACTGGGACCTTGGCGGTGCCGCCTTGACCTCCATCACTGCCTATCGCTGGTGGGATTGGGATCCAGCCAATGACGGCGACGCCACGGCTCTGCCCGTGGTCACGAAGTCGCAGCAAGCCAATCTCCAGCGCCAGTTCAGCCAGGAAGTGCGGCTGGCGTCGAAGGGCGACAATCGCATCGATTACGTCATCGGCGCTTACTATTTTTGGCAGATCATCAAGGGAAATGGCGCAGTCGCTTATGGGTCGGCGGCGCCGAACTGGTATCTCCCGACCACCGCCGCAGCGGTCGCCAATGCCGCGCTCAACGGCTTCGAGGCGGATTCGACCTCGACGCCGACGACCCACAGCACCGCCCTGTTCGGCCAGGCGACCTGGAACGCGAGCAGTCGGCTCAAACTGACGCTTGGATTGCGTTACACCCACGAGAAGAAGGAAGGCGCGTACAACCAGTTCTGGATCGCGGGCACCGACCCCTCGACGCTGTCGCCAGTAGCCGGCGCCGCGGTGGTCGCGATCCGCAACCAGTTCAACCCGGTCACGTCCTATTCGACCCGCTTCACCGATGACAGCCTCTCACTGCTGGTCAATCTGTCGTACAAGATCGCGCCTGACGCGCTGATCTACGCCACATATTCGCGCGGATCGAAGTCCGGCGGCCTCAACCTCACGTCGCTTCCGGCCGGCGTCACCCCCGATGTGCGACCCGAGCGGGTCAATGCCTATGAAGTCGGGCTGAAAGCGCAAGCGCTCGACAAGCGGCTGACCGCGAACCTCGCCGCCTTCTGGACCGACATATCCGATTACCAGACCGCGATCACCGAGCAGACGCCGGGCGGGCTCAGCTATCGCCAATATATCTCCAACATTCCGAGTGTACGTTCGCGCGGCGCGGAAGCCGATCTCATCTTCGCGCCGACCCGCCTGGTCAGCCTCAACGCCTCCGCTTCCTATACCGATGCCGTCTATATCGATTACCCCAACGCGCCGCAGGCACCCGAGCGGCTCGACCAAGGATCGATCCAGAATCTAAGCGGCAAGCCGCTCGCCGGCGTTCCCAAGTTCACCTACACGCTGGGGGCCGATATTGCCCAACCGATCGGCGGCATCGCCGACCAGTCGCTCCAGCTCTACGGCCATGCCGATTTCGCGCATCGCTCGTCGCTGAACACGTCATCGACCAATTCGCGCTACGCCCAGGTGCCCGGCTACAGCGTACTCAACGCACGCCTTGGGGTGCGCCCGGAAAGCGGCCGCTGGGACCTCTCGGTCTGGGCCCGCAATCTCACGAACAGCAAATATTTCCAGACGCTTGCAGCCGCCAACACCGGTCTGATCACGGCATTGCTCGGCGATCCGCGGACGGTCGGCGCCACGCTCCGCATCAAATTGTGAGGTGAACCATGGCTAGCCTGTTCCCACCGCGACTCCTGCACTTCACCGCCACGACCGACAAGTCGCAGTCGGACCGGCCCACGGCGTGGCGCCTGATCGCCTTGTCGGCCGTCGCGGTGCCGGTCGCCGCGGCCGGACTGCCGCTCGCGGTCTATCTGCCGCCGATCTATGTCCAGGACCATGGCCTGTCGCTCGGCGCGATCGGCCTGATCTTCCTGGTCGGCCGGCTGTGGGACGCGTTGCTCGATCCGCTGGTCGGCACGCTGAGCGATCGCACCCGCACCCGTTTCGGCCGACGTCGCCCATGGATCGCGGGGGGCGGCCTGCTATTCGCGCTCGCGGCAGCGTTCCTGTTCTTTCCGCAGGGCCAAGTCTCGGTGGCCTATCTCGCGGCGACGTTGTTTGTCTTCTATCTCGGCTGGACCGCGATCCAGATTCCGCTGCTCGCCTGGTCGGGCGAGATTTCGGGCCGCTATCACGAGCGCACGCGGATCGCGACGTTCCAGACCGTGGTGACCGCGTCAGCGCTGTTACTGACCCTGATTTTACCAACGATCGCCGATCAATGGCGGCCGGGCGACGGCAAGCTGAAACTCGCGCTGATGGGTGGGCTGGTGCTGGCGACGATCCTGCCCGGGCTTGCGCTCACGCTGACCGCTTTTCCCGAACAGCCGCAGCCTGACGCACCGACGCGCCGCCGTCCGATCGGTCAAGCAATCCGCACCGTGCTCGCCGACCCGTTGCTGCTGCGCGTGCTCGGCTCCGATTTCGCGGTGACGCTCGGCCAGAACATCCGAGCCTCGCTGATCGTTTTCTATGTCAGCTTTTTCATGCACCGGCCGGATTGGGCGGCGGGATTGTTCCTGTTCCAGTTCGTGTTCGGGGTGTTGGCCGGCCCGATCTGGCTCAAGATCGGCTATCGCCTGGGCAAGCATCGCACCGCGGTCACTGGCGAGATCGTACAGGTGATCGTCAATCTGGGCCTGCTGCTGGTGACGCCGGACCGCTTCGGCCTGTTGCTCGCGCTGACCTTGGCGCAGGGGCTGGCCCAGGGATCGGGCAATCTCATGCTTCGCTCGATCGTCGCCGACGTCGCCGACAAGCACCGGCTCGACCATGGCGAGGATCGCACCGGGCTCTATTTCTCGGTGTTCAGCCTGGCCGGCAAGGCCGCCACCGCGGTCGCGATCGGCATCGCCCTGCCGCTCGTGTCATGGCTCGGCTTCGACCCCAAGGCGGTCAACAGCCCGGCCACCTTGCAGGGCCTGGCGACCGTCTTCGCGATCGGTCCCGCCATCGCCCACGCCTTTTCCGCCTGGCTCGTCAGCGGCTTTCCGCTCGACGAGGCAGCGCATGCCGAAGTCCGCCGCGCGCTGGACGCCCAGGGGCCAGCTCTCGCCCCGGCCGAATGACCCCATCAACCCCGAAGGAGACGTGCCATGACCAATCTTACCCATGAATTCGTGAATGCGCGGGACGCCGACGCCCTGCTCGACATCGTGCCGGTCGCGGGCCGGATCGGCGCCGAAATCCGCGGCGTGAAGCTGTCCGGCGATCTCGATCAGGTCGCCATCGCCGCGATCCGCGCCGCGCTGGTGCGCCACAAGGTGATCTTCTTCCGCGATCAGGATCATCTCGACGACGCCGCGCAGGAGGCGTTCGCGGAGAAATTCGGCAAGCCGATCGCGCACCCGACCGTGCCGGTCGTCGACGGCAGCAAGTATCTGCTCGAGCTCGATTCGAAGGAAGGCTATGCGGCATCGAGCTGGCATACCGACGTGACGTTCGTCGATGCCTATCCCGAAGCGTCGATTCTGCGCGCGATTACCATTCCCGAAGCCGGCGGCGACACGCTCTGGGCCAATGGCGTCACAGCCTATCAGGAATTGCCCGTGAGCCTGCGCACGCTGGTCGACGGCCTCTGGGCGCTGCACACCAATCTCTACGATTATGCTGGGACGTTCGGCGAGGCCGACCGCAAGCGGGTCGAGGAGCACCGCAAGGTATTCGCGTCGACCGTCTATGAAACCGAACACCCGGTTGTCCGCGTCCATCCGGAATCGGGCGAGCGCGCGCTGTTGCTTGGCCATTTCGTGAAGCAGTTCGTCGGGCTGAATTCGGCGGATTCGCAGCGGCTCTTCTCGGTCCTGCAGGATCACATTACCAAGCCCGAGAATACCGTGCGCTGGCGCTGGAAGCCGAACGACGTGGCGATCTGGGACAATCGCGCGACCCAGCACCGCGCGATCGCCGATTTCGGGCCGCAGCGCCGGACGCTGCGCCGCGCGACCGTCGCCGGTGACGTGCCGGTGGCGATCGACGGCAGCCGCAGCCGGGTGATCAAGCCCGAGCTGATCGCCGTCGCTGCCTGATCGACTTGGCTGGGGTAGCGGCCGCTGCCCCATCCTGGCGCCGCGTCCGTGTCACGCCGGACGCGGCGTCGAAACCATCATTCTTTATTCAGAGCCCTGCTATCGCCATCGCCGCGTCGACTGCAGCGCGACTGGCGTCGTTCGGCTCGGTCATCGGCAGCCGGAGATGCATCGGCCAGCCGGGCTTGATCTTGCCCAATGCATATTTGACCGGCCCGGGCGAAGCATCGGTGAACATCGCGACGTGCAGCGGATAGAGCCGATCGTGGAGCGCCAGCGCGGTGGCGTGATCACCCGCAGCCCAGGCGGCCTGGAACTCAGCGCACAAGCGCGGCGCGACATTGGCGGTGACGGAGATGCACCCGACCCCGCCCATCGCGTTGAACGCCAGCGCGGTCTCGTCATTGCCTGACAGCTGGACGAAATCCGTGCCGCAGCCCAGCCGTTGCTCGGTCGCCCGGCCGAGATTGCCGGTCGCATCCTTCACGCCGATGAAGACTTGCGGAAACGCCTTGACGATGCGCGCCATGGTCGCCGGCTGGATGTCGGTCACCGTGCGCCCCGGCACGTTGTAAAGCACGATCGGCAGCGGCGTTTCGCGCGCGATCGCCTCGAAATGGCGGAAGATGCCTTCCTGGCTCGGCCGGTTGTAATAAGGCGGCACCATCAGCGCGGCATCGGCGCCGGCGGCCTTGGCGGCATGGACATTGGCGATCGCTACGCGGGTGTCGTTCGAGCCTGCGCCGGCCAGCACGGGCACGCGGCGATTGGTCTGTTCGACACAGACCCGCACCGCATAGAAATGCTCGTCGGCCGTCAGCGTCGCCGCCTCGCCGGTCGTCCCGACGGGTACCAATCCGGCCGACCCCTCGGTAATTTGCCACTCGACGAGTTCGCGATAGGCGTCCTCGGAGAAGGCGCCATCCGCCGCAAACGGCGTGATCAGGGCGGGGATCGATCCCGAAAACATGCTTAAACGCTCCCGCGCGGCGGCAATCCGCCGTTTTTCGTTGTTTTATATCCTGACAGATAGGGCGCGACAGCATATCGTGTCCACATGCTTGCGTCGTGGTTGAAAAGCGGGGTTGCCGCCGCCGCCCTTTCGGGGATGGCGGCGACGGGTGTGGCATTCCAGGACCAGCTCGAATGGGCCAAGTCCAAACTGATGGGCGCACCAAGCGCCGACCCCAGGTCGGTCAGCGCCTTGTCGGCCGCGATCACCGAATGGCGCTCGCTCAGGCAGACCAATAGCGCGCCGTTCGAAAGCTATGCCCGGTTCCTGCTCGCGCATCCGGGATGGCCGGGCGACGTCGCGATGCGCCGCGCCGCCGAAGCGTCGCTGGCCATGCCGGGCTGGTCGCCGTCGACCGCGGTCGCCTTCTTCAGGGTTTATCCGCCGCAAACCGGCACCTCCTGGGTGCGCTTCGCCGAGGCGCTGACCGCGACCGGTTCGATCGACGACGCGCGGACTGCCGCCCGCAATGCCTGGGCTCAGGGCAGCCTGTCGCCGACGGACGAGAGCAAGGTGCTGACGACCTGGCCCGATGCGCTGCTGCCGAAGGACCAGGATGTGCGGATGGATCAGTTGCTGTGGCAGGGCCAGACCGCCGCTGCGGCGCGCCAGCTCGCGCTGACCAGCGCCGCGCGGCGTCCGCTGTTCGCGGCACGGCTCGCGCTCCGCACCAATGCGCCCGATGCCGGCAATGCCGATTCGATCGGCGCAGGCGATCCCGGCTATCTGGCGGACAAGGCGATCTGGCTGACCAATACAGGCGCCGCCGGATCGGCGCGCGCGCTGCTGGCCCGGCCGCACAATTTGTCCAGCAAACCGCTCGATGTCGATCGCTGGTTCGACCTGCTGCTGCGCAATGCCCGTGCTGCCGTCGAAGCGGGCGACTATTCGACCGCGTACAATATCGCGAGCCAGGTCGACGACGCCTATCCTACCGGCACCGACATCGCGCTCCGCCCGCTGGCCGAGCGCGACCCCTATACCGACCTGGTCTGGCTCGCCGGGCAAACCGCGCTCAAGCGGTTGGGGCGTCCCTCCGACGCGATCGGCATGTTCGTCCGCTATACCGGCGGCTCGCGATCGACCGCGCTCAAGGCGAAGGGCTTCTATTGGGCTGGACGCGCCGCCCAGGCTGCCCGGCAGAGCGATGAAGCGACTCGCAACCTCACCGCCGCGGCGCGCTATGGCGATCAATTCTACGGCCAATTGGCGGCCGAGCGCCTCGGCCAGCCGCTATTGGCCCCAGCCGAGCCGACGCCCCCGCCAATCCCGCCAGCCGAACGCTCCGCTTTCTACAATAACGAAGTGGTTCGCGCGGCGCAGTTTCTCGGCACGGTCGGCGCGCATGAGGACCAGAGCCTCTTCCTGCGCCAGATCGCCAACCTCGCGAGCACTGTCGACGATCACGTGCTGGCCGACGAATTGGCCCGCACGCTCGGGCGCCCCGACCTCTCGGTGATGGTCGGGCGGAGCGCGCTGCTGAACGGCGTCACCGATTATAGCCGGTCGGGATTTCCGACGGTCAATATCCCGGCGTCGTCAGCATCGAGCTGGACGATGGCGCATGCCATCATGCGTCAGGAAAGCCAGTTCGACCGCTCGCTGATCAGCCGCGCCGGCGCGCGCGGCATGATGCAGCTGATGAACGGCACCGCGCGCGAACAAGCAAGCAAGCTCGGCCTCGCCTGGGATCAGGGCATGTTGCTCAGCAGCACCGATTATAACATCCAGCTGGGCACCGCCTATTTCCAGCGCCTCTATAATCAATATGGCAGCTACCCGCTGGCAATCGCCGCTTACAATGCCGGCGCCGGCAATGTGAACAAATGGCTGGCGGCTAACGGCGACCCGCGCACCGGCACCGTCGACTGGATCGACTGGATCGAGGCGATCCCGTTCGACGAGACCAAGCGCTACGTTCAGCACGTGCTCGAAAACGCGGTAGTCTATGATTTGATCAATCCGCAGCGCGCGCTGTCCACCGGCAATGCGCGGTTGAGTTGGTATATCGGCAACAAGCGGCCGGGCTAAGGATCGTCTTCCAGGCCTGCTCGTCACCCCAGCGAAAGCTGGGGTCTCAAGCCGCAGTGCGCCCCCGCATGAGATCCCAGCTTTCGCTGGGATGACGGATGGGGCTATCGAGGCTCAGTGAACGACCGCCCCAATTACATCACCCCTGCAGGCTTCGCCGCGTTACGCGCGGAATATGAGCAACTCTTCGCCGAGGAACGCCCGAAGCTCGTCGAGACGATCGCCTGGGCGGCCGGCAATGGCGACCGCTCGGAAAATGGCGATTATATCTACGGCCGCAAAAGGCTGCGCGAGATCGACCGGCGACTGGGTTGGCTGTCGAAGCGGATGAAGGCGGCGAAGGTGGTCGATCCGGCGCAACAACCCGACACCAGTCGCGCCTGGTTCGGCTGCACGATCACTATCGCCGACGAGGACGATAATCAGCGCATCCTGACCCTGGTCGGTGATGACGAGACCGACGCGAGCAAAGGCCTGATCGGCTGGAGCGCCCCGCTTGCCCGCGCCTTGCGGGGAGCCGCGGTCGGCGACCTGCGCCGCGTGACCTTGCCCGCGGGCGAAAAGGAATATGAAGTGATGGAGGTCAGCTATCCCTCTCCACCGATGCGACCAAATAATAACGGCAAAAAGTAACAGAGCGTTTCCGTCGCGTGGCTGGTCGGTGATCGTGATAGGTTCTAGATCGATCACGTAACGAACAGGAGATCATCGATGCCCATTCCCGCCAGTTGGTCGTCCCAACTCCAATCGCTGCTGCGTATCGTCACCGCGCTCGGCTTCATGCAGCACGGCGTATCCAAGTTCTTCGGCATCCCGCCCTTCCCCATGCCGCTCAATCCATTGCTCTACGCCGCCGGTACGCTCGAACTGGTCGGCGGCGGGCTGTTCCTGCTCGGCCTGTTCACGCGGCCGGTCGCGTTCATTTTGTCGGGCATGATGGCGGTCGCCTATTTCATGGCACACGCCCCCAAGAGCTTCTTCCCAGTGGTCAATGGTGGTGAGCCGGCAATGCTCTACGCCTTCGTCTTCCTTTTCTTCGCTGCGGCGGGGGCCGGATCGTGGAGCCTCGACGCGTTGCGTGGCCGGCCGGCTGCCCAATAGCTTTACCCGTGCGGGCGTGATTGCGCTGGCCGCATCGCGCCCGCTACACCGGCGCCATGACCGACGAGACTCATGGCCGCAACATCGCCCTGCTGATCGACGCCGACAACGCGTCCTCCAGCACGCTCGACCCGGTGCTGACGATCCTTGCCGAGCTCGGCACCGTCAACATCCGCCGCGTCTACGGCAATTGGTCGAAGCCTGCGCTCAAGGGCTGGCGCGATCAGACGGTCCGCTACGGAATCGAGCCGCAGCAGCAATTCGACCTGACCAAGGGCAAGAACGCGACCGACATGAAGATGACGATCGACGCGATGGACCTGCTCTATCGCGGCCGGGTCCACGGCTTCGGCATCATGTCGTCGGATTCGGATTTCATGCCGCTGGCGATGCGGATCCGGCAGGATGGCCTGCCCGTCTACGGGTTCGGCACGTCGAAGACGCCCGAATCGTTCCGGCAAGCTTGTACCCGGTACATCGACGTCACCGCGCTCCGCCAGGCCCCTGCCCCGGAAACCGTCAATGGCAGCCACGCCGCCGCCGGCAATGGCAAGGCCGATGTCGACCCGGAACTGCTCAAATTGCTGGTCGATGCCTATGACGCGGTGAAGCGCGACGAACGCGGGTTCGTCAACCTGTCCGAACTCGGCGAACGGGCGGGCAACCGCTCGAGCTTCGACGCGCGCAATTATGGTTATAAACGTCTCGCCGACCTGATCGAGGGGGTGCCCAATTTCCAGACCGAGCGCCGCGATGGCGGCCGCATCTACGTCAAGCGCGTGCGCTGAAGCGCGATCAGCCTACCGGCCGCCGCGCGCGCATCGCCTGGGCGAGCGTCCCCTCATCGAGATAATCGAGCTCGCCGCCGACTGGCAAGCCGTGGGCCAATTGCGTGAGCCGTACCGGAAATCGCTCGATCCGCTCGGCGATGTAGTGCGCCGTGGTCTGCCCTTCGAGCGTGGCGTTCATCGCCAGCACGACTTCGTCGATCCCGCCCGCTTCGACCCGCCCAACCAGCTTAGCGATCGCCAGATCCTCCGGCCGCACGCCGTCGAGCGCCGATAGCCGACCGCCCAGCACGTGATAGCGCCCGGGGAATAACCGCGAGCGTTCGAGCGCCCAGAGATCGGCGACTTCCTCGACCACGCACAAGGACCGCTGGTCGCGGCGCGGATCGGCGCACACCGCGCACGGATCGCTGGTATCGACATTGCCGCAGGTCGAGCAGGTGGCGAGCTTCTGGTCCACCGCCTCCAGCGCGGCGAGCAACGGCCCCAGCGCCGCCTCTCGCTTCTTGAGCAGATGGAGCACCGCGCGGCGCGCCGAACGGGGGCCGAGTCCGGGGAGCCGGGCCAGCGCCTGAGTCAGCGCTTCGATTTCCTGCGATGCCATGGGGAACAAATAGGGGGTTGCGTGCCCCCCTGCCAAGGGGCGAAAGGCCGACCCCATGCGGATCGTCTTCATGGGAACCCCCGATTTTGCCGTTCCGGTGCTCGATGCCCTGATCGACGCCGGTCACGACGTCGTGGCGGCGTACAGCCAGCCGCCGCGCGCGGGTGGGCGGCGGGGCAAGGCGCTGACCCCCTCGCCGGTCCAGGCGCGCGCCGAGACGCTGGGGATCGAGGTGCGCACGCCGCTGTCGTTTCGGAAGGAACCGGGTGCGACCGAGGCCTTCGCAGCACTGGCAGCCGATGTCGCGGTGGTGGCGGCTTATGGGCTGATCCTGCCGCAAGCGGTGCTAGACGCCCCGCGGCTCGGCTGTCTCAACGTCCACGGCTCGCTGCTGCCGCGCTGGCGTGGCGCCGCGCCGATCCAGCGCGCGATCCTGGCTGGGGATGTCGAAACCGGGGTCGGGATCATGCAGATGGAGGCCGGGCTCGATACCGGACCGGTGCTGCTCGAGGAGCGAACGCCGATCGATGGCAAGACGTCAGGCATCCTCTCGGCCGAACTGGCGGCGATAGGCGCACGGTTGATGGTGCGCGTGCTCGGCGACATCCCCGCCTTCCCGCCGCGTGCACAGCCGGAGGACGGCGTCACCTATGCGTCAAAGATCGACAAGGCTGAGGCGCGGATCGACTTCACCCATTCCGCCATCGACGTCGAACGCCAGATCCGCGCATTCAACCCAGCGCCGGGCGCCTATTTCGAACATGCCGGCGAGCGCATCAAGGTACTCAGCGCCGCCGTCATGGAGTTGTCCGGCGCGCCCGGTGACGTTCTCGACGGCCAGTTGACCATCGCCTGCGCCAAAGGCGCGATCCGTCCGCTCGCGGTGCAACGCGCGGGACGTGGCGTCATGACGTCAAACGAGCTTTTACGCGGCTTTTTCATCGACATAGGCACACGTTTGTGACGCGGTTCGCGTTGACAGTCGAATATGACGGACGCCCTTTCATGGGCTGGCAGCGACAGGATCACGGTCCCAGCGTGCAAGCCGCGATCGAGCGCGCCGCAAAGGAGATCGTGCAGGACGATGTCACCGTGCATGCCGCCGGGCGTACCGATGCTGGCGTCCACGCGCTGGGCATGCGCGCGCACCTTGACGTCATCCGAACGATCACCCCGTTCCGGTTGATGGAGGCGCTCAACGCACGGTTGCGGCCCGACCCAGTGGCGATCCTCGACTGCGAGGTCGTGCCCGACGACTGGCACGCCCGTTTCTCATGCCTCGCCCGGCATTACGAATATCGCGTCATCTGCCGCCGCGCGCCGCTGACCTGGGAAAAGGGGCTGGCGTGGCGGGTCCCGCAGGAGCTCGACGCCGACGCGATGCACGATGCCGCGCAAATACTGGTCGGGCGGCATGACTTCACCACCTTCCGATCGGCGCATTGCCAGTCGGACAGCCCGCTCAAGACGCTCGACCGCCTCGACGTCGTCCGCGACGGCGCGCGGATCAGTGTCTTCGCCTCGGCGTGGTCGTTCCTCCATCACCAGGTGCGGTCGATGGTCGGGTGTCTGGAACTGGTCGGCCAGGGCAAATGGTCGAAAGGCGATCTGAAGGCCGCGCTCGATGCCGCGGATCGCACCGCTCTCGGGTTCAATGCGCCGCCCGACGGTCTCTATTTCCTGCGCGCGGACTATCCGGAGGCCTGATCATTCAGCTCAACGCTTCCCCGGCGAAGGCCGGGGCCCAGTCGCGACGTGTCCTCGACGGCGGGATGCTCTCCATGGCGCGAAACTAAGCCCCGGCTTCCGCCGGGGAGGCGTAAATTTAAGACCGAAACTGGAGATCAGCGGCTGAACCGCGCCGCAAGCTCGACATGGGTCGACCAGCGGAATTGGCCGACCGGTTGTATCCAATCGAGGCGGTAGCCGCCTTCGCAAATGATATGAGCATCGCGCGCGAAGCTACTGGGATTACATGAAACATACGCGATGACCGGTGTCGCCGCTTGCGCCAGGCCAGCTGCTTGGTCGCGCGCTCCTGCGCGCGGCGGGTCGAGCACGACCGCACCGAAGCGGCCGAGTTCCTCGACGGTGAGCGGGCGGCGATAGAGATCGCGATGGTCGGCGAACACCTGTCGTCCCGCACGCCCGGCGGCTGCTTTCAACGACATTATGGCGTCACGCCCCGCTTCCGCCGCATAGACCCGCGCCGGGGCCAGCGAGAGCGCGAAGGTGCCGAGCCCGGCGAACAGGTCCGCGATCGTGCCGGCCTGCCCGACCGCTTCTCGCACCGCGGCGATCAGCGCCGCTTCGCCGTCGTGCGTCGCCTGGAGGAAGCTGCCCGGCGGGAACGGCACGGCGACTCCGCCTAAGGTGATGGTGACCGGGTCGGGCTCCCACCGCGTCTCGGGTCCCATGCCGTCGTCGGTCGCGAAGCGTGCAACGTCATGCTCCTGGCAAAAGGCGATGATCGCCTCTGCCGCTTCGAGCCCGTCGAAGCTCGCACCGATCAGCACTTCCACACCCTGATCGCATGACGTCATCTGAATGTCGGCCCGGCGGCGTTTCAGTCCCAGCCGCGCCAGCAGCTTGCGCAATGGTGCCACCAAGGCGAATAATTCCGGCGCAAGTATATGACATTCCTGAATATCGACGATCGCGTGACTACCAGCCTCGGCGAACCCCAATCTTATCCGCCCGCCTTTGGCCTCGGCGTGGAGCGAGGCCCGGCGCCGCGCCTTGGGCGGCGAGACGATCGGCGCGCGGATATCGGTTTCCAGCTCGTGCGCGGCGAGCGCACCCGCAATCCGGTCGGTGATGAACGCCGCATAGCTCGCATCGTCAAGGTGCTGGAGCTGGCACCCGCCACAGGTCGGGAAGTGACGGCAAGGCGGCGCCTGGTGATGCGGACCAGGCGTGATCGAGCCATCGGCGTTGAGCACATCGCCCGGCGCCGCCAGCGCGGCATGACGTCCATCCGCGGTGACGCCCTCGCCGCGCGCGGCGACGCGAATGATCGTGTCGATGGTCATCGCAGGCACTCCGCGATCGCGCGCGGCAAGCATGGGATCAGGTCGTCAGCAGCAAAAGCCGGACCGGCGAGCTGCCCGGCGCGGCCATGAAGCCAGACGGCCGCTTCAGCCGCCGCGAGTGGCGCCACGCCTCCGGCCAGTCGCGCACCGAGCAGGCCGGCGAGCACGTCGCCGGTGCCCGCCGTCGACAACCAGGGCGATCCGCCAGCATAGACCCGTATATCGCCCTGAGGCGTCGCAATGACCGTGTCCGCGCCCTTGTGCACGATGACCGCTCCGGCTTCAGCCGCGGCCGCGAGTGTGCGATCGATCTTGCTCCCCCTTCCCTCACCGAACATCCGGTCGAACTCGCCGCTATGCGGGGTCAGGCAGGTCGGTGCAGCGCGGCCGCTCAATCGGCCGACATCGCGCCCGATCAGGCTAAGCGCATCGCCGTCGAGCACCAGCGGACGCGCCGAGGCGATCGCCGCGTCCAGCTTCCCCCTCATGTCTTCTTCATGTCCCAGCCCTGGACCGATCACCACCGCCCCCGCGCGATCGTCGTCGAGCAGCTTGTCGAACTCGGTGATTGGTCGATGGACGACCGCATTCGGTCCCTGGCCGTCATCTTCGCCGACCCGCACGACATAGCCGGCGCCACCATGAAGCGCCGCGTTCGACGCGAGCCTCGCGGCACCGGGCATGTGCCCTTCCAGGATGACCACCAGGCCGCGAGTATATTTGTGGCTGCGCGGCCCGGGTTCGCTCAGTCGAGGCATCGCAACCGTCCGCCAGTGCGTAGCGGTCGGAATGCCGATATCGGCAAGCAGGAGATGGCCGCAGCGGCCAAGCCCTTCGCCGAGCAGATGTGACGGCTTGAGCGCGCCCAGCGCTAGCGTCACCGTCGCGCCGGCCGCCCCCAGATCGCGGCCATGATCGGTATCCATGCCCGAGGGCAGATCGATCGCGAGGGTAAACTGGGCCGCGGCTACCAACCGCTGCAATTGGCCGACGACATCTGGCGCCAGTGGACGAGTCAGGCCCGTTCCAAATAACCCGTCGACGACGATCGGTCGCGCCGGCGCATCGGCAAGGTCGACAACCTTACCGGCCCATTTGGCGCGCATCGTGGCGGCAGCGCCTTCCTTTGCCTCACCAAGCGCGGCAACCATGACGTCATGCCCGCCGTCGCGCAGCAGGCGGGCGGCGACCCAGGCATCGCCGCCATTATTGCCTGGCCCGGCAAGCACGAGCGCTGGCCGCCCCATCGCAAAGCGGGCCGCCTCGCGTGCGACGGCAGCCCCGGCGCACTCCATCAATTCGGATTGCGGCACCCCGCCAGCAAACACCGCTTCCTCCGCCGCGCGCATCGTGGCGGCGGTGACGATCGGTAAACCTTCAGTCGGAATCATTTGGCGCTATTAGCGTCCTTGCCCTTCATCGTCGCGGGCAAACGGAAGCGATCGCCGCCGATCGCCACTTCGATCTGATGATCGGCGACGATCGTGACCTTGGCCGCCTCGGCACCGTCGGCCGCGACCACACCGCGCCCGTCCTTCACCACCAACAGGCGACGGAACCCGCCGTCGGGCTTGTGGACGGTCAGGATCAGCCCCTCGGTCGATTGAACGCGATCGAGCGTGCATTGGCGCGAGAAAGCGGCATTGCCGGCAGGCGCGCAGACGATGCGACCATCGTCCTCGGCGTCCGAGCTCGCCTGGGCGAGCGCATTGTCGAATTCGCTATTGCCGTTGCCGGCCGACGATCGCGGGTCGGCCGAACAAGCAGTGACAACCAACCCAATCGCCAGAGCGCTAGATATCCGCATAGACATGAGTTTCGGCCGCCGCTCCAGGATGGGTAACGGCGCCCTTATAGGCAGGGCCGACATTCTGCGCATAGCGCCACAAAGCGCCCGACCCATAATCGGACACACGCGCTTTCCACGCCTTGCGCCGCTCAGCGAGCACATCCTCCGCGACATCGAGGTCGATCGTCCCCGCCTCGGCATCGATGCGGATCATATCGCCGTCCTCGACCAGCGCGATCGGGCCGCACTCGGCAGCCTCAGGCCCAACATGGCCGATGCAGAAACCGCGCGTCGCGCCCGAAAAGCGTCCGTCGGTGATCAGCGCGACCTTCTCGCCCATGCCCTGGCCGTATAAAGCAGCGGTCGTCGATAGCATCTCGCGCATGCCCGGACCGCCCTTGGGCCCTTCGTAGCGGATGACGACGACCTCGCCTTCGTTGATCCGGCGCGCCTCGACCGCGGCGAAACATTCTTCCTCGCAATCGAACACCCTCGCCGGCCCGGCGAATTGCAGATGATGGAGGCCGGCGACCTTCACGATCGCGCCGTCGGGCGCCAGCGAGCCGCGCAGGCCGACAACGCCGCCGGTCGGCGTGATCGGCGTCTTGGCGTCATAGATGACCTTTTGGTCGGGATTCCAGGTGACCTGGTCGATATTTTCGCCCAGCGTCTTGCCGGTCACCGTCAGGCAGTCGCCATGCAGGAAGCCTTCGGTCAGCAAGGTCTTCATCAGCATATAGACGCCGCCGGCATCGTACATGTCGCGCGCGACATATTGGCCGCCGGGCTGGAGGTCAGCGCAATAAGGCGTGGTCTTGAAGATCTCGGCGACGTCGAACAGGTCGAACTCGATCCCCGCCTCATGCGCCATCGCCGGCAGATGGAGCGCGCCGTTGGTCGATCCGCCCGTCGCCGCGACGATCCGCGCGGCATTCCCGAACGCCTGCCGGGTGCAGATGTCCCGCGGGCGGATATTCTTGGCCAGCAATTCCATCACCTGGGCACCCGCCGACACCGCGATCTGTTCGCGCGTGGTGTAAGGAGCCGGCACCATATTGCTGTTCGGCAAGGATAATCCGATCGCTTCGCCGACACAGGCCATGGTATTGGCGGTATATTGGCCGCCGCACGCGCCATGCCCCGGACAAGCAACGCGTTCGAGCTCGTGCACCTCCGACAGCGGGCAATTGCCGGCGGCATACCGGCCGACAACCTCGAACACGTCCTTCACCGTGACGTCACGGTCGTGGAAGCGGCCGGGCAGGATCGACCCGCCATAAACGAAGATCGACGGGATATTGAGGCGGAGCATCGCCATCATCATCCCGGGCAGCGACTTGTCGCATCCGGCGAAGCCGACCAGCGCGTCATAGCAATGGCCGCGCACCGACAGCTCGACCGAATCGGCGATGACCTCACGGCTGACCAAAGAGGCCTTCATCCCCTGATGCCCCATGGCGATGCCATCGGTAACGGTGATCGTGTTGAAGCGGCGCGGCATGCCACCGCCCTGCTCCACCCCGCGCCGCGCGGCGTCGGCCTGCGCGTCGAGCGTGGTGTTGCAGGGTGCCGAATCGTTGCCGGCAGAGGCGAGCGCGACGAATGGGCGCGCAATCTCCTCCTCGGTCAGGCCCATGGCATAATAATAGCTGCGGTGCGGGGCGCGCTCCGGGCCGACCGAGACATGGCGGCTGGGGAGTTTCGATTTATCGAATGTGTGGGTCATGGCGCGACCGCCTATGTCGCGGGAAGCCCCGTTTACGCAAGACTATTGCTGAAATTGGGTGAGTCGGGGAGCGGCCGAAGCCGCTCCCACGACCGATGACGTCCGGTTGTGGCCGGAGACCATGCGCGGGCGCGGCGTGGAGACGGACCTGCGTGGCGATCACTCAGCAAGTTGGGGGCCAGTTGAGGATTCCGGCGGAGGACGATGGTTAAGTGCCGGCGGGCGGTCCCGGACTGGCACGCCAATGTGTTACGCGAGTGTCGATTCGAGACACCACCAGTTGGGTTGGGCGGCGGTAATTGCGTGGCGCGCGGCGCTTCTCGCTTCGTCGCTGTCGAACAAAGCGAAGCAGGTGGCGCCTGATCCGGACATGCGGGCGAGCGTGACGCCGCTTTGGGCTGCGAGCAGGTCGATCACGGCTCCGATCGCAGGGGCAATCGCTCGCGCCGGAGCTTCGAGATCGTTGCGACCCTCGACGGCAACACCAACCCAATCCGTCATGCCGGGCTCGTCCCGGCATCCACCGTGCAGCACAGCCTCGGCGCCGAGGGTTGGTGGCACAGTGGACCCCGGCACAAGGCCGGGGTGACGGGGGAGTAGAGGCCCACGGTCAATGCCATCCCAACCTCGGAAGACGGCGGCAGTCGAAACCGCTACTCCGGGGTTCACCAATAGAACCGCGATGCCGCTAAGCCCATTGACCGGTTGGAGTTTTTCGCCTCTTCCTTCACCCGCCGCGCTCTTCCCGAGCAGGCATGCGGGAACGTCCGATCCCAGTTCCAGCGCGACCTCTGCCAGTGCGGTCGGATCAATCCCCTTCAACCGCGCCAGCGCGCGCAACATGGCGGCAGCATCGGCCGACCCGCCCCCGATGCCCGATGCGACCGGCAAATGCTTGTCGAGCGTGATCGCGAGCGGGGGCAGCAGCCCGTACGCCCTGGCAAACGCATCGCGCGCCGCCAGGACGAGATTGTTGCCCTCACCCCTCAGCGTGCCCGCGAACGGACCGGTCAGCGTAAAATGATCCCGATCGCTCTCCTCGACCGATACGGAGTCGCCATCGCGCAGGAACACGAACAATGTCTCGATCTCGTGATAGCCGTCCGCTCGCCGCGCGCGAACATGGAGGGCCAAATTGATCTTGGCCGGCGCCGCCTCGACGATGATCACGAACGCGTCGCGGCCGGGCCGTTGAGGATCTTGGCGTCGAGCCGCGTCGTCGCGCCGGGAGTCGCCACCACGCGCGCCGCTTTCCAGGCGTACCGCGCCTCATACCGGCGTCCGACCGCCCAATAGACGTCACCCAGGTGCTCGGCGATCTCGGCATCGGCGGGGGCCGCGGCACCGGCCGATTCGAGCAGGGGCAGCGCGCGGTCGGGCTCACCCCGCCGAAAATAGGCCCAGCCAAGCGAATCGGCGATAGCGGGCTGGTTCGGCGCCAGGGCATTGGCCTTTTCGAGCATCGCCAGCGCGCGGGTCGCGTCGCCGCCATGCTCGATCAGCGAATAGCCGTAATAATTGAGCGCGACCGCATGATCGGGCCCCAATGCCACCGCCCGTTCGAGCGCGGCTCGTGCCAGTTCCCAACGGCCAGCCTTGTCATACGCCGAGCCAATCTGCAGCCAGACCGACCAGCCGGCATCGTCGCCCAGCCGGTCGCGCGCCTTCTCATACGCCACGGCGGCCTCGAGCGGACGGTTCGCAATCAGCAGCATGTTGCCGTAATGCTCGGCGCTGTCGGCATCGCCGTCGGGCGCCTCGGCTAGCGCCTTGGCCGTGGCGATCGCCCCGGGCATATCGCCCTTGGCGCGCAGCACCTCGACACGGATAGACTGGGCGAGCACGTGAAAGGCCGTGTTCGGCGCGATCTCGCCCAATACGGTCAGCGCACGCTCATGTGCACCCTGCCGCTCTAGCGCCGCAGCGAGCAACAGGCGGGCGCGGCCGTCATCGGGATCGAGGATCAGCGCCGAGCGCGCCAGTGTGATCGCGATCGGGGTCGTGCCGGGATCGGTCAGATCGGCGGCAAGGCGCGTGTAGAGCCGTGCGATACCGATCATCGGCGTCGCCTTGACCGCACGAAGGTGACTCCGCACCGTCGCCACTTCGGGATCGGGGCCGCTGAGCAGGTCGGCTGCGATAGCGTCATTGCCTTGCCCCATCAGCAATTCCGCCGCCGAATAGCGCAAGTCGAGACCGCCGCTGCTGCCGCGCAACTCCGCCGACAGCCCTTTTGCGGCACCCGGAATATCGTTCCGCGCGATCAGGATCAACGCGCGCTGTTCGAGCAGGATATGGCGGATCGCGCCGGTGCGCTCGGTCGCCGCCAGCCCTGCGGTGGGATCACTGCCGCGGCCGAATTCCTGCCAGGCCCGCACCGCGGGCACAAAGAAATCGAACGGCGTCTTGTCGAGCGATGTCAATGCCTTGTCGACGGCCGAGGGGCTACCGCTCTTCAGCGCGTCGGCGAGGAGCAGTAGCTTGGCATCGTTCGGCGCGTCGGCACCCAAAGCTGTCACCGCACGACGCGCGAGCGCCAGGTCGCCCGCCGCCATCGCCTGGCGGAAAGCGCGGTTGGCGACGGTCGGATCGCCGGGAGCATTGGTCAGCGCGATGCCATATTGCTGCGCCGCCACGCCGACATTGCCGTTCGCCGCCGCGATCCGCGCACGGCCGAACGCGCCATAATCGTCGGCCTGCGCGCTCGCCGGCGCGAACGCTGACGTCAGTGCGGCGCAGGCGACAAAAGCGGGCTTACATATTGGGATAGTTCGGTCCTCCGCCGCCCTCCGGCACGACCCAGACGATATTCTGGGTCGGGTCCTTGATGTCGCACGTCTTGCAGTGGACGCAATTCTGCGCGTTGATCACGAAGCGCGGATTGCCTTCCTCCTGGCCGACGATCTCGTAAACGCCTGCTGGGCAATAACGCTGCGCCGGCTCGTCAAACATCGGCAAATCATACTCAACCGGGATGTCCGGATCCTTGAGCGTCAGATGGACCGGCTGATCCTCCTCATGATTGGTGTTTGACAGGAACACGGAGGACAGGCGGTCGAAGGTCAGCACGCCGTCGGGCTTGGGATAGTCGATCGGCGTGACCAGATCCTTGCGCCACAAAGTCGTATGATCGGGGTGGTGCTTCATCGTGAACGGCATTTTGATGCCGAAGCTCTCGACCCACATGTTGATGCCCGCCAGGATCGTGCCGATGAAATCGCCATGCTTCTCCACCAGCGGAAGCACGTTGCGGACGACCGACAACTCCTTCTTCACCCAGCTCTTGTCATAGGCCTGCGGGTAGGCGGCCAGCTCGTCGCCCTCGCGCCCTGCCTGGACCGCATCGAACGCCGCTTCGGCCGCCATCATCGCCGACTTCATCGCGGTATGCGTGCCCTTGATCCGCGGCACGTTGAGGAAGCCGGCGCTGTCGCCGATCAGCGCGGCGCCCGGCATCACCAGCTTGGGCACGGATTGATAGCCACCATCCGAGATCGCGCGCGCGCCGTAGGAGACGCGCTTGGCGCCCTTCAGGATCTCGGCGATCGCCGGATGCGTCTTCCAGCGCTGCATTTCCTGGAACGGCGAGACATAGGGATTGGAATAATTGAGCCAGGTCACGAACCCCAGCGCGACCTGCCCGTTCGCCTGATGGTAGAGGAAGCCGCCGCCATTGGTGCCGCTTTCGCTTAGCGGCCAACCTTGGGTGTGAATGACGCGGCCGGGCTCATGCAGTTCAGGATCTATGTCCCACAATTCCTTGATGCCGAGGCCATAGACCTGCGGCTCGCAATCGGCGCGCAAATCGAAACGGTCGACCAATTGACGGGTCAGATGCCCACGCGCACCTTCAGAGAGGAACGTGTATTTGGCGTGCAGTTCGAGGCCCGGTTGGTAATCGGGCTTGTGCGAACCGTCGCGTGCGACGCCCATATCGCCGGTGGCGACCCCTTTCACCGTGCCGTCGTCGCTGTAGAGGATCTCGGCGGCGGCGAAGCCGGGGAAGATTTCGACGCCGAGCTCCTCGGCCTGCCCCGCCAGCCAGCGGCAGAGATTGCCCAGACTGCCGGTATAGGTGCCCTTGTTGTGCATGAAGCCGGGCGTGAACAGATGCGGCATCCCGAACCGCTTCTTCTTGGTCAGCACCCAATGCTGGTTATCCGTGACCGGCGTCTCGGCCATCGGGCATCCCTTGTCGCGCCAATCGGGGATCAGTTCGTCGAGGCTGCGCGGGTCGACCACCGCGCCCGACAGGATGTGCGCACCCACCTCGGAGCCCTTTTCGAGCACGCAGACCGAAATCTCTGCACCCTTTTCGGCCGCGAGCTGCTTCAGGCGGATCGCCGCCGACAGGCCCGCCGGCCCAGCGCCGACGATCACCACGTCGTACGGCATCGACTCGCGTTCGCTCATCCCTTTTCCTCCCGTTGGGACCCTCTGGAGACCAGTCATCGTACGACGACAACGGTCTGTCGGCGAATGCGGTGCCAACGAATTGACCCCGCGGTCAAGGTGGGACTCTATGCCGACAGCTATGGGGGCTGACCAGAATCACGATTGGCGGGCAAGTATCGCCAGTGCGCTCGAATGGTGGCGCGACGCGGGAGTCGATTGCGAGATCGACGATTTGCCACGCGACTGGCTTGCGCGTGCCGCGGTTCCACCCGTCGTCGAGCGGCTGCCGGGCCAAGTGGCGGAAACCGCCGTCGCAGCGCCGACGCTGCCGGCGACGTTGGACGAATTCACCGCGTGGCGGATTGGCGCAGCTGCTCCCGAGGCGGGCTGGCCGGGCCAGGCGCTTGGCACGCAAGGCGATGTAGCGAGCGGGCTGATGATCGTCGTCGACATGCCCGATCGCGAGGATGACGCTGCCGGTTTATTGCTGTCGGGCAATGCCGGTGCGCTGTTCGACCGCATGCTCGCGGCGATCGGCCGCGACCGTCAGTCAATCTATCTCGCGGCGCTGTCGGTAAAGCGCCCACCGGCTGGCCGTGTGAGCGAAGAAGCCGGGCAAAAGCTCGAGGCCCTGATCCGCCATCATCTCTCGCTCGCGCGTCCGAAACGCGTCCTCGCGCTAGGTAATGCGGCGAGCCGTGCCATCACGGGGTTGGACGTCGCCAATGCACGTGCAAGTTTACGCAAGGTTAACCATGACGGGGGGACAAGTGAGGTTGTGGCCAGCTTTCATCCTCGCTTCCTGTTGGAGAAGCCTGTCGCCAAAGCCGATGCCTGGAAGGACCTCAGATTGTTGATGGGGGGATTTGAGTGAAAGTCGTGCGTTTTCTCGTCGCTTCGGCGCTGGTGTTCGCACCTGCGCTGCCCGCTTTTGCCGCCGGCGAGCCACCTGCATCCACGACGATGGCGCGCGGGATTCCCACCCAACTCGATTCCGATCAGCGCACCGGATACGCTGCGGTGTTCAAGGCTATCCACGAAAAGCGCTGGAACGATGCCCAGTTACAGCTGACCGCGATGAAGCCAGGTCCACTCCATTCGATCGCGCTTGCCGAACTCTATACCGCCAAGGGCTCGCCCAAGGCCGAGAACGATCCGCTGCTTGCCGTGGTCACCGCGGCGCCCGAACTGCCGGAGGCGCTTAGCATCGCCCGCATCCTCGCCGCGCGCGGCGTGGTCGCGCCGACGCTTCCCTATCAGCAGCGCCTGATATGGGCCAATGGCGCCTCGACCCGAGGTCGCGCCAAGGCGACCAAATACGACCTCGCCGCGGCCGAACTCGCGCTCAAGATGCAGCCGCTGATCAAGAGCGATGACGGCGCCGGGGCGCAGGCATTGCTCGAATCGGCGACCGGCCTCACGCCCGATGCCCAGATAGAGTGGCAGCAACGCGTCGCCTGGATCTATTATCTTCAGGGCGACGACACCAATGCCCGGATGATGGCGGCCAAGGCTCGCGTTGGCGTCGGCGACTGGGCAGTCCAGGGCGAATGGGTCGGCGGACTCGCCGCCTGGCGCCAAGGCGACTGCACCGAGGCGGCGCGCGCCTTCGTCAACGTTGCGGCGCGGGCGAGCGATGTCGAATTGCGGGCTGCCGGGCTCTATTGGGCGGCACGCGCCGACATGAAGTGCGGCCGGCCGCAATTGGTCGAGGCACGGCTCAAGAACGCCGCTCAGCTCGACGAGACCTTTTACGGCATGCTCGCGCGCCAGCAGCTGGGCATCAAGGAAAAGCCCCCGGTCCCGGACGAGCTGATGCTCGCCGATTGGGCCAAATTGCAGAACCGCCCCAATGTCCGCGTCGCCGCCGCTTTGGTCGAGATCGGCGAAACCGGTCTGGCCGACGACGTTCTCAAGCAGCAGGCGAAGATCGGTCCCAAGGACGAATATGCCTCGCTGGTGCGCCTGACCGAGACGCTCAATCTGCCCGAGACGGTGATGTGGCTGGGCAATAACTGCCCCGAGGGAACCAAGGCGCCGACCATCGCGCGCTTCCCCGCGCCGAAATGGGCGCCGGCCGGCGGTTGGACGGTCGACAAGGCGCTGGTTTACGCCCATGCGCTCCAGGAATCACGCTTCCGCAAGGACGTGATCAGCCCGGCAGGCGCCTATGGCCTGATGCAGATCATGCCCGCTGCCGCGGTCGACTATGCCCGCGAACGCGGCATCACCGTCGATCGCGGCGCACTGTCGCTGCCGTCGGTCAACATGGCGGTCGGCCAGCGCACGCTCGAGCGGTTGCGCGACCAGAGCTTCACCGGCGGCTATCTGCCCAAGGTGATCGCCGCTTATAATGCCGGGCCGGTACCGGTCATGGAATGGAACGGCATCGTCAAGGATGGCGGCGATCCGCTGCTCTACATCGAATCGATTCCGTATTGGGAAACGCGCGGTTACGTGACCACGGTGCTGCGCAATTACTGGATGTACGAGGGCAAGGACGGCCGGCTGAAATCGCCGAGCCGCGAGGCACTGGCGCAGGGCATGTGGCCGAAATTCCCGGGCTTGCCTGGGCCGAACGCGGTCAGGCTGACGTCGAGCCGGTAACTATCCGGTCGCCCTGAGCGATTTCGAACCGCGGTAAGCCCCAATCTGCTTCGACAGGCTCAATACGGACGACTAAGGTGGGGCATGCCCATCGATGAAAGCCGAAAGTTCGTACCCGTCAGGATCGCGGTGCTAACCGTTTCCGATACGCGCGGACCTACTGAAGACAAATCGGGCGACACGCTGGTCGAGCGGCTGACGAGCGCCGATCACGTTCTCGCCGCCCGCACGATCGAGCGCGACGATCTCGATTCGATTATTGAGCGCCTCGCTCAGTGGATCCAGGATCCCGAAATCGACGTCATCCTCACCACCGGCGGTACCGGTGTGACCGGGCGAGACGTCACGCCCGAGGCGGTCGAGGCGGTCGCCGAGAAGATGATCCCTGGTTTTGGCGAGCTGTTCCGCTGGCTGAGCTATCAGACGATCGGCACCTCGACGATCCAATCGCGCGCCTGCGCCTGCGTCGCCGGCGGGACTTACATCTTCGCCCTCCCCGGCTCGACCGGCGCAGTCAGGGACGCCTGGGACTTGATCCTCAGGGACCAGCTCGACAGCCGCTTCCGCCCCTGCAACTTCGTCGAACTGATGCCGCGGTTGCTGGAGCGATAGCTATTTCGCCGCGGTCGGTGCCGCCGCCTTGCGCCGCTCGTCGACGAACTTGACCAACTCGCCATCGGTCGAGCCGTACCAGGCGACATAATCCTTGAAATTATCGTAGGTCATTTTGCCGACGGTGGAGATGTAGGCATATTCGGACAGATCGCCGTCCGAATCAATCGCGACCTTCAGGAAACGGTGATTGGCGTTCCAATCATTCGCCATTTCGGCGGAGAAGAACGGTTCCTTTTTGAACCAGCTGTAGAAATCGAACGAGTCGCAGCCAACCTTGTTCTTGCAACCGTAGAACAGGATCTGAAAATCGTTTCCGCCCGTTGCACTCTGGATATAGGGGTCGCCGTCTTTGCCGGTCTTGATCTCCGCTTTGTAACCCGCCTCGCGCAGCAGCGCAGCGACTCCGTCGACGCTGCTCACGTCGATAATCCGATCCGCAGCCAAGGCCGGCGCGGAAACGGCCATCGCCACCGCGACAGCCAAAATCTTGCCCCACATATGTCTGTCCCCTGATTGCGTGCGACGATCCTAAAGCCCGCCTGAGCGGCCGCAAGGCCGTTCAGTGCGACTCCACCTGCATCGCCGCCAGCTCATTGCCATTCGGATCGCGGAAATGGAACCGGCGGCCGCCCGGAAAGGCGAAGATCGGCTGGGTGATCGTTCCGCCCGCTGCCTTCACCGCGCCCTCGGTCGCTTCGAGATCGTCGACCTGGATCACTGCCAGTGGCGCTGCGGTCCAGTCGGCGCGGTTGCCTTGCAGCCCGAGATCGGTCCCGCCGCTCATCGTCGCCGCATAGGTCGGACCGAAATCGGTGAAATCCCAGCCGAACGCAGCCGCGAAGAACGCCTTGGTGTTCGCGACGTCCTGGACCGGCAGTTCGACATAATTGAGTTTCGCCATCTCATCTCTCCATCGTTCTTGATATGTTCTATAGTGCGGCGTAGATTGCGGCAATGGCAAAAGCTCGTCCGGTCCGCGGCGCGACGGTCAATCGCGAAAGTAGCCGCTTCAGTCTGCCCGAGCGGCTCGCCGATGGCGATTGGCTCGATGCGCTGGAGGATGTGGACGGCGCCCTTCCCCCGCTCAGGACGAGCGTCACGGTCGAGACCCCGCGCGCGATCATCACGCGCAACCAGTCGCCCGACATCGGGTTCGACCGATCGATCAACCCGTATCGCGGCTGCGAGCATGGCTGCATCTATTGTTTCGCGCGGCCGACGCACGCCTATCTGGATCTGTCGCCGGGGCTCGACTTCGAATCGAAGCTGTTCGCCAAGCCCAGCGCGGGCGAGCTGCTCCGCGCCGAATTGATGAAGCCGGGTTATAGCTGCCGGCCGATCGCGTTCGGGACCAACACCGACCCTTATCAACCAATCGAGGCGGAGTGGAAGATCACGCGCGGCTGTATCGAGGTACTGGCGGAAACCGATCATCCGCTGACCATCACCACCAAGTCCGACCGCGTGGTGCGCGACATCGACCTGCTCGCGCCGATGGCGGCCAAGGGGCTGGCGGCGGTCGCGCTGTCGGTGACGTCGCTCGACGCCAAGGTCGCGCGCACGGTCGAGCCGCGCGCGCCGCACCCCGAACGCCGGCTGACTGCGGTGCGGCGGCTGGCCGATGCCGGCATCCCCACCGTTGTATCGATCGCCCCCGTCATCCCGGCGATCACCGATCACGAGATCGAACATATCGTGGAGCGCGCGGCGGAAAGCGGAGCGCGGACGATCACTTATCTGCCCGTCCGCCTGCCCCACGAAGTGGCACCGCTGTTCCGCGCCTGGCTCGACACGCATTTCCCCGATCGCGCGGGCAAGGTGATGGCGATCATCAACTCGTTGCGCGACGGCCGCGACAACGACCCGAATTTCTTCACCCGCATGCGCGGCTCAGGCCCCTGGGCCGATCTGCTCCGCACACGCTTTCAGATCGCGATGAAGAAGCACGGGCTCAACCGCGAGTGGCTCAGGGTGCGCAGCGACCTGTTCCACCCGCCGCGCGGACCGCAGGGCGAGCTGTTCTGATCAGCTAGCGCCGCCGGCTCTTCATCAGCGGCTGGATCTTGGTCCCGAAATCCTCGACCCCCTGGACGAAATCGTCGAACGTCAGCAGCACGCCGCCGGTGTTCGGCACCTCCGCCATTTCGTCGAGCATCCGCGCGATGCTGGCATGGCTGCCGACCAGGGTTCCCATATTGATATTGACCGCACCTTCGGGCGCCGCGAGCTGGCGGACGTTGGTGGTTGTATTGTGCTTGTCGGCGGCACCTTGATCCATCAGCCAGCGGATCGCGGCGATATCGACACCGTCATTGTACGATTTCCACTTCGCCATCGCTTCCTCGTCGGTGTCGGCGGCGATGATCATCACCAGGACGAACACCGACACGTCGCGCCCGGTCTGGGCGGTGGCGGCCGCCAGCCGGTCGTTATTGGAAGCGAAGGCGGTCGGCGTATTGACGCCCTTGCCGAGACAAAAGGCATAGTCCGCCCATTTGGCGGAGAAGGCGAGGCCCTCGTCCGACGACCCCGCGCAGATGATCTTTATGTCGCCGTCAGGCTTGGGCCGGACGAGACAATCGTCCATCTGGTAATAGTCGCCCTTGAAGTCGCTCCGCCCGGTTGCCCACAGCTCGCGCAGAATATGAGCATATTCATCGAGCATCTTGTATCGATTGCGGAAATGCTCGTCTCCGGGCCACAAACCCATCTGGCTGTATTCTGGCCGCTGCCACCCGGTGATCAGGTTGAGCCCGAACCGGCCATGGCTGATCGAATCGATCGTGTTGCACATTCGCGCGGCGAAGGCGGGCGGGATGACCAGGGTCGGGCACGTCGCGTAGATCTTGATCTTCTCGGTGACCGCGGCGAGCCCGGCCATCAGCGTGAAGCTCTCCAGGCCGTACTCCCAGAATTCGGTCTTGCCGCCGAATCCACGGAGCTTGATCATTGACAGCAGGAAATCGAGCCCATGCTTCTCCGCCGATTGCGCGATCGTCTTGTTGAGGTCGAACGACGGCATGTATTGCGGCGCGTTCTCGCTGATCAGCCAGCCATTGTTGTTGATGGGCACGAAAACGCCGACCTGCATCGCACTCACTCCTATTGGGGCATCACGCCCGTCATCCAGTCGACCAGAAAACCGTTGAAATTGTCCGCATCGGTGACGTTGACCGCGTGGCCGCCATAAGCCGGCCGACCGATCCCCGATTTAGCGATTCCTATCGCCAGCGCCTCACCCGCGCGCGGCGGCACCAGCATGTCGTCCTGACTGGCGATCACCAGCGTCCGCGTGGCAACCTCGCCCAGCCGATCGGCGATATCGAACGATCCGAGCGCGAGGATGCGCTTTTCCATCGTGTCCGTGCCGGGAAAGGTCTCCATCTGGTGCGGCAATTCGGTGTCGATGTCTTCATCGTGCCTCGACACCCAGTCCGGCGGGTAAAGAAAGATCGGCTGCGCGCGCAGATATGCCCTGGGGCCAGCCAACCGCAGCAACGCGAGCCGGATTTCGAAGCAGCGCAGGAAATGCGGATCCGGGCTGGCCCAGCCATTGACCACGACGAGGCGATCCAGCCGTTCGGGCGCCTTGAGCGCAAGCGCGAGCCCCGCGACGCCTCCCGCCGCGTGACCGATCAAATGGGTGCGATCGAGGCCCAGCGCGTCCATCAGCATCAGGATATCGTCGGCGAAGTCGTCGACCGACACTCGCGCCGGCAAGGCGCGGTCGCTCCGCCCGGTGCCGCGATGGTCATAGGCGATTACCCGGAAATGCTCGGCAAGCGCGGGAATATTGGGCGCCCAATAGCTTGCCGACCCGCCCAGGCCCGAGGACAGGATCACCGGCGGGGCATCGGGCGCGCCGTGTTCCTCGTAATACGGGCCGCTGGCCTCAGGCATTCAGCCCCTTTTCCGCCACCCCAGCGAAAGCTGGGGTCTTGTTGAGGCGGGGGTGTCGCGTCGTCGCTGGAGATTCCAGCGTTCGCTGGGATGACGGGTGGTGGGACGCCATCAGCCGATATGCGCCACGCTGGCGATCTCGACCAGGCATTCGGGCTTCACCAGCTCGGCCTTGATGCAATAACGCGCGGGCTTGTTGCCCGGGAAATACTCGGCATAGACCTGATTGAAGACCGGATAATCGTCCAGGTTTTTGAGGAAGATATGGTTCATCGCGATGTCGGCCATCGTCGCGCCGGCCGCTTCGAGCGTGACCTTGATCACCTTGAGCACATGCCGGGTCTGCTCGGCGGCGTCACCGACGTGGAGGACGGTCCCGCCCTCGCCCAGCGCCAGCACACCTGAGACGTAAACAATATTGCCCGCCTTCGCCCCGGCCGAATACGGCGCGATAGGGGCCGGGAATTGCGGCGGGTTGATGGGCTCGAACGCCATGACGTCAATCCTTGTTATCTGTTTGGGCAAGCTGGCCGAAACTGCCGCAGAAATCGGCTGTCGTGGAAACCCAACCGAAGAATTTCTCGACATTGTAGACGGTCGCTTCCTGCATCATTGGCGGGCCTAGGTGATGGGTCGCGTCCTCCAGCATCACCCCGAAATATTCCAGGTGGAAGCCGTCGCGCAGTGTGCTTTCGACGCAGACATTGGTGGCGATGCCGACGAACACGATGTTGCGAATGCCACGCGCCCGCAGCGTCGAATCGAGCTGAGAATTGAAGAAGGCTGAGTAGCGCGTCTTGTGAAGCGAGATGTCGCTGGGCTGCGGCTTGAGCGCATCGACCAGGTCATAATCCCACCCACCGCGCGCAAGCAATTGGCCGGAAAGCTCGGGTCGCGCGCGCATCGTCTTCAAGGCATTGGATTTGTGCCAATTGGGCGATCCCGGTCCGCCGGCCTCCTGGTATTCGGCATCCCAGCCATTCTGCAGGAACACGATCTGGACGCCCGCCTTGCGCGCGGTGTCGAGCACGGTAGCGATCTTGCCGATGACGCCTGCCGCGCCCGAAATGTCGAACCCGGCGAGATCGACATAGCCGCCCTCGCTCGCATAAGCGTTCTGCATGTCGATCACGACGACAGCGGTCTCGTGCGGGGCAAGCCGCAGCGCCTCGGGCCGGGCCGCCAGCGTCACGCCATTCTCACCAGCGGAGCCGGTCGTCACCATGTCCATTCAGCGCAGCCTGCCGCGCAACGGGAGCAAAGGCAAGCCGACAGAAAGCCACCGTCCGCGACCCGCGCTCAACATGCGCCACGGCGTTTGCGGGCCGGTTACACCGTGCGATGAGGCGACGCGAAGCAACTTCGTCACGCGGGCGCGCGGCAAAAGCGTTAGCCGTTAGCTCCCGCCGGATTATCGATATCCATCGGATAGGTGCCGTGCCCTTCGCGTACCAGTCCCGCATCGAAAATCAGGACCTCGGAGACGCTGACGCCTTTCTGGTTGATGTACTGGATCACCAGCGTATCGATGCCCGCGAACACTGCTTCGATGGTAAAGTGCAGATCGGGAATGCGACGGAGCCCCTCCTCCCAATAGGCGCGAAGGGCGGCTTTGCCACGGATGACACCCCCGGTCTCTGGCAACAAGCTGGCGGCAACAGGCGAGGTGAAGGCCGCGTCGTCATGGAAATGCACCAGAACGGCGTCAAGATCATGCGCATTCCAGGCATCGCGCCAATGAGCAACGAACGTGGCGGAGTCGAAGGTCGTCATTTTACGCAAAAACCCTACGCCGCCGTCGCCAGCTTATAGTCCTTATATTGGTCTCGGAGCACGGTCTTGAGCAATTTGCCCGTCGCGGTATGCGGCAGATCGTCGACGAACAGGATCTCGTCCGGCAGCCACCATTTGGCGACATGCTGGGTCAGATGCTGAGTGATTTCCTGCGGGGTCACCGCGCTGCCCGGCTTGCGGACGACGAGCAGCAGCGGGCGTTCGTCCCATTTGGGATGATACACGCCGATCGCCGCCGCTTCGCCGACGCCGGGGCAACCGACCGCCGCGTTCTCGAGCTCGACCGAGCTAATCCACTCGCCGCCCGACTTGATCACGTCCTTGGACCGGTCGGTGATCTGCATCGTGCCGTTCGGATGAAGTACCGCGACATCGCCGGTGTCGAACCAGCCTCCGGCATCGACCGCGTCCTGCTCGGCCTTGAAGTAACGTTTGACCACCCAGGGCCCGCGGATTTGCAGCCGGCCCGACGTCTCGCCGTCGCGCGGCAATTCGGTGCCCGCGTCGTCGACGATCCGCAATTCGACCCCGAACGGGATCGACCCCTGCTTGCAGACCACGTCGAGTTGCTCGTCGCGCGTGAGGTCGCGCCAATCCGGCCCGGGCGCCAGCGCGGTCGCGATCGGCGAGGTCTCGGTCATGCCCCAGAGGTGAAGCGGCTTGATCCCCATGTCCATGAACCGCGCGAGCATCGCGCGCGGCGCGGCAGAGCCGCCGACCGTGATCTGACGCAGGAAGCGCGGTTCCTCTCCGGTCGCGTCCATATGCTGGAACATCGCCAGCCATACGGTCGGCACTCCGCTGCCGATCGTCACCTTCTCGCTGTTCATCAGTCCGCACAAAACGGCCGCGTCGTTGGTCTGCGAATAAACGAACTTGGTGCCCGCCAGCGCACCGGCAAACGGCAGTCCCCAGGCCGCGGCATGGAACATCGGCACGATCGGCAAGATGACGTCCGACGCCGACAGCCCCATCACCCAGGGCTCGGCGGCATGCATCGCGTGGAGCACGGTCGAGCGATGCTCGTACAACACGCCCTTGGGGTTGCCCGTGGTGCCGCTGGTGTAGCAGATCATGCACGGATCGCGTTCCGGTCCCTCGTGCCAGGCATAATCGCCGTCCTCGCCATCGAGCTGCGCCTGAAATCCATCGGGGCCGAGGTCATCGAACGCGACGTAGCGCTCGATCGAGGTCCAATGCGGCTTGAGCCGGTCGACCAACGGCTGGAACTGCTTGTCGTAGAACAGCACGCGATCTTCGGCGTGGTTGGCGATGTAGACCAATTGCTCGTCGAACAGCCGCGGATTGATCGTATGGATCACGCCGCCCATCCCCATCGCACCATACCATGACGTCAGATGATGCTCGTGGTTCATCGCCAGCGTGGCGACGCGATCACCTGGCTTGATGCCCCATTTCTCCAGTCGCTGGGCGAGCTTGCGCGCGTTACGATGGATGCCAGCCCAGTCGTTGCGCGTCTCGCGTCCATCGGCCCAGCGCGTCACGATCTCGCGGGTGGGATGCTCGCGAGCGACATGGTCGAGCAGCCGCATCACGCGCAGCTCGAAATCCTGCATCGCACCCATCTGCATCCCACTCTCCATACTCTATGTTTGAAGAGCGTTATTCCGCCCGAAGCGGTCGAAGTCTAGGGGCCGTGTCCGCGCTCTCTAACCAACCAATGCAAGCCGTTGCGGCGGCGCGATTGCGACCTCGGCCGATCGCACGCCGGGAATCGTCGCGATGCGGTCGGCAAGTTCGGGATCGAGAAGGAAATCGCGCCCGATCAGGATGGTTGCCGTCCCGCCTGCCGGCAACGGAACGACGAGTCGGGCTTCGCCGCGCGCGCCGCGCGCTTCTGACAATAACGCGCCGATCGCCGAGATCGCGACTGCATCCTCGATCTCGATATCGAGATACATCCGTGTTGCGCTGGCCAGGTCGTCGAACGGCTGGATGCGCTTGACCGTGACGCGC
This sequence comes from Sphingomonas asaccharolytica NBRC 15499, assembly GCF_001598355.1. Lineage (GTDB taxonomy): Bacteria > Pseudomonadota > Alphaproteobacteria > Sphingomonadales > Sphingomonadaceae > Sphingomonas > Sphingomonas asaccharolytica. The sequence goes on along the minus strand of NZ_BCYU01000018.1, from coordinate 13,069 downwards.
GGCTGTTCCTCGCCCGCGCGGCGGTCGAGCTCGACCGTGATCAGGCCGCAGCCGCCGTTGCGCGCCGCTTCCTCCAAGTCGGTTGCGACCGAATCGTCGAAACAGGTCGCGACGAACTGGCCTGACGGGTCCGACAAGGTCGCCACCAGATAACGCCGCCCCTTGGCCGAGGTGCGCCAGCGCGTGTCTTCGACCATCGCCGCCATCACCGCGCCGGCGCGGCCGCTTTCCGGAATCTGCAAATCGCCGAGATCGGCATAGCGTCGCGCACCATGCATCCGTGCGAGTTGGGAAAAACGATCGACCGGATGCGCAGAGAAATAGAAGCCGAACGCTTCCTTTTCCTGCTCCATCCGCTCGGCCAGGCTCCAGCGCGCCGACTGCGGCAGCTTGATATGCGTGCCCGAGGCCTCGCTCTCACCGAACAGGCCGCCCTGCCCGCTATTCTTCTGGTCGTGGACGCGCGCCGCGGTCGCCAGGATCGTTTCGGCGCAGGCGAAGATGCCGGCGCGGTTGGCATCGATCGCGTCGAATGCCCCGGCCGCCGCGAGTGTTTCGAGCTGGCGTTTATTGAGCAGGCGGGGGTCGACGCGGTGGGCGAAAGCGTCGAGGCTGTCGAACGGCCCGGATGCGTCGCGCTCCTCGACCAATTTCTCCATCGCGCCTTCGCCGACGGATTTGAGGCCGGCGAGCGCATAGCGGACGGCCAGCCCGTCGTCGGTTGGCTGAACGTCGAACTCGGCAAGGCTCCGGTTCACATCCGGCGGCAGAATGGCGACGTCCAGTCGCCGCATGTCGTCGACGAAGATCGCGAGCTTATCGGTCAGATGGATGTCGTAGCACATCGACGCGGCATAGAATTCATGCGGGTGATGTGCCTTCAGCCAGCCGGTCTGGTACGCCAGCAACGCATAGGCGGCGGCGTGAGATTTGTTGAAGCCATAGCCCGCAAACTTGTCGATCAAGTCGAACAGCTCGTTGGCCTTGGCCGCGTCGATCTGGTTGTGCGTCGCGCAGCCCTCGACGAACGTCGCGCGCTGGGCGTCCATCTCGGCCTGGTTCTTCTTGCCCATCGCACGGCGCAGCAAATCGGCGCCGCCGAGCGAATAGCCGGCCAGCACCTGGGCGGCCTGCATCACCTGTTCCTGATAGACGAAGATGCCATAGGTCTCGGCCAGGATCGGCTCGAGCAGCGGATGCGGATAGGTGATCGGCTCCTGCCCGTTCTTGCGCCGGCCGAACGATGGGATGTTATCCATCGGGCCCGGGCGGTAGAGCGAGACGAGCGCGATGATGTCGCCGAAATTCGACGGCCGCACCGCGCTCAGCGTGCGCCGCATGCCTTCCGATTCCAGCTGGAACACGCCGACCGTGTCGCCCTTCTGGAGGAGTTTGTAGACGCCCTCGTCGTCCCAGGTCAGCGCGTCGAGGTCGCAGGCGATGCCGCGCTTGGCGAGCAATTGCACCGCCTTCTTGAGCACCGACAAGGTCTTGAGGCCGAGAAAGTCGAACTTCACTAGCCCGGCACCCTCGACATATTTCATATCGAACTGGGTGACCGGCATGTCCGATCGCGGATCGCGATAGAGCGGGACGAGGTCGGCGAGCGGGCGGTCGCCGATCACCACGCCGGCGGCGTGAGTCGAGCTGTGCCGCGGCAGGCCTTCGAGCTTCATCGCCAAGTCGAACAAGTGGCGGACGTCCTTGTCGCCGCGATATTCGGCGGCGAGTTCGCTGACGCCGTTGAGCGCGCGGTCGAGCGTCCAGGGATCGGTCGGCAGATTGGGAACCAGCTTGGCGAGGCGATCGACCTGGCCATAGCTCATCTGGAGCACGCGCCCGGTATCCTTGAGCACCGCGCGCGCCTTCATCGTCCCGAAGGTGATGATCTGCGCGACCTGGTCGCGGCCATATTTGGCCTGGACGTAGCGGATCACTTCGCCACGCCGCGTTTCGCAGAAATCGATGTCGAAGTCGGGCATCGACACGCGTTCCGGGTTGAGGAAGCGTTCGAACAGCAGACCGAGCTTGATCGGATCGAGGTCGGTGATGGTCAGCGCCCAGGCGACCACCGAGCCGGCGCCCGAACCGCGGCCCGGCCCGACCGGGATGTCGTGCGCCTTGGCCCATTGGATAAAGTCGGCGACGATCAGGAAATAGCCCGGAAACCCCATCTGGATGATGACGTCGAGCTCGAATTCGAGGCGATCGCGATAGGGCTGCTGCCAATCGCCCTCTCCCGCATTGCCGAGCTCGACGATGCGATCGAGGCGTTTCCGTAGCCCTTCACGCGCTGCCTCACGCAATGCCGTCGCCTCGCCATCGCGGTCGCCGGCAAGACTGGGCAGGATCGGCTTGCGCTTGGGCGCCGCCACCGCGCAGCGTTGCGCCACGACCAGAGTATTGGCGATCGCCTCGGGCAAATCGGCGAACAAGGCCCGCATGTCCTTGGCTGGTTTCATCCACGCGTCGGGCGAGCTCTTGGGCCGATCGTCGCTGGCGACGTAGGAGGAATTGGCGATGCACAGCATCGCATCATGCGCCTCGAGGAATTCTTCGTCGGCAAAGCAGCACGGATTGGTCGCGACGATCGGGAGGTTGCGGGCGTAAGCCAGTTCGAGCAGCTCGGCTTCGGCCTTGGCTTCGACCGGTTCGAAGCGGCGTGCGATCTCGATATACAGGCGGTCGCCGAAGATCGCCTGCAGCCGATCGACATAGGCGTTGGCGCCGTCCGGCTGATCTTCCGCGAACAGCCGGGCGACACCGCCCTCGCCGCCCGCGGTCAGTGCGATCAGCCCTGCCGAATTGGCTTCGAGCGTGGCGAGATCGACATGCGGATCGAGGTCGAGCGGCCGCCCGAGATGCGCCTCGCTGACCAACCGACAGAGATTGAGATAGCCCGCTTCGTCCTGGGCGTAGAGCGCGATCCAGTCGGTCTGCACCGGCTGGCCATCAGGCAGATCGGGCCGCGCCACTCCCAGCATCGTGCCGATGATCGGCTGCACCCCGGCATCCGCGGCCGCGCCCGAGAATGACATCGCCGCGAACAAACCGTTGCGATCAGTCACCGCAGCGGCGGGAAAGCCCAGCTCGCGCGCGCGCTTGGCGATCGCCTTGGGCTCGATCGCGCCGTCGAGCATCGTATAAGACGAAAAGATCCGGAGGGGCACGAAGCCGGAATGGGGCATGTGGCCAACCTAGGTCGCCCGCCCCGCCTTGGCCACCCCGGCGGCGAGCTTACCCACAACTTTCGACGGGCAGCGCGCTCAGAGCAGCTTTTCGATGTCCGCCGCGATCTCTTCGGGCTTGGTGATCGGCGCGTAGCGTTCGACCACCTGGCCGTCGCGGCCGACCAGGAACTTGGTGAAGTTCCATTTGATGCCCTCGGTGCCGAGGAACCCGGGCGCCTGGTTCTTGAGCTCGCCGTAAAGCGGGTCGGCGCCCGAGCCGTTGACGTCGATCTTGGCGAAGACCGGGAAGGTTACATCATAGGTCAGCGAGCAGAATTTCGCGATTTCCTCCGCGTCGCCGGGCTCCTGCGCGCCGAATTGGTTGCAGGGAAAGCCCAACACCGCGAACCCGCGATCGGCGTATCTACGATGGAGCGACTCCAGCCCTTCATATTGCGGCGTGAAGCCGCATTTCGAGGCGACGTTGACGACCAGCAGGACCTTGCCGGCATAGGCCGAGAGGTCGGCGTCGCTGCCATCTGCCGCCTTGACGTGAAACTCGGTGATCGCGGTCATGCGCCCTTCCCCTCATATCGGGCCATCAAGGCGGCGATGTTGCGCTTCACCCCAGGCCATTCATGTTCGAGGATCGAATAGAGCACGCTGTCGCGATAATGGCCATCGTTGAGGATGAGATGGCCGCGGATCACCCCGTCCATCCGCGCGCCCAGCCGCTCGATCGCCGCGCGCGATTGGCGATTGAGGAAATCGGTGCGGATCTGGACGCAAAAGCAGCCGAGCGCCTCGAATGCGTGAGTCAGCAGCAACATCTTCGCCTCGGTATTGAGCCCGGTGCGCTGGACGCGCGGAGCATAGACCGTGCCGCCGATCTCGACCCGGCGGTGCTGCTTCGCCATGCGCAGGAAGCGCGTGACGCCGGCGATCTCTCCGGCGGCATCGCGGACGGTGAACGGCATCGCGCGACCGACCGCCTGTTCGCGCTCGATCCGCTCGTACCAGGCGTTGATCGTCTCAGGGTTGGGCACGGTCGTGTGGAACGCGCTTTCGAGACCCGTCGCCAAGGCCGCCAGAATGCCGTCCCGGTCGGCGCGTGTCATCGGTGACAAGGTGACGTGGTTGCCGATCAAGGTCGGCGTCAAGCGCCAGGCGTCGCTGGAAGTCCTTTGTTCGCTCACCTGACCGTCGTAATCCCTGACTTAGCTCAAATGCCCGTCGTGCAGGCGCAGGACGCGGTCCATCCGCGCGGCCAGCCGCTCGTTATGCGTCGCCACCACCGCCGCCGATCCTTCCTGACGCACCAGCCGCAGGAATTCGCCGAACACGATCTCCGCGGTCGCCTCATCGAGATTGCCGGTGGGTTCGTCGGCCAGGATCAAGGCGGGCCGATTGGCGAGCGCTCGGGCGACCGCGACACGCTGCTGCTCGCCGCCCGACAATTGGCTTGGCCGATGCGTCAGGCGGTGGCCTAGGCCGAGCGTCGTCAGCAGCTCGCTGGCTCGCGCATCCGCATCGGCGCGCGAGGTCCCCTTCACCAATTGCGGCAGCACGACGTTCTCGATCGCATTGAAGTCGGGCAGCAAGTGGTGGAATTGATAGATGAACCCCAGCATGTCGCGGCGCGTCGCGGTGCGCTCCGAACTGCTCATCTGCGCGGCTTCGACGCCGGTGATGCGGATCGATCCGCCGAACCCGCCTTCGAGCAAGCCGACTGCCTGCAGCAAGGTCGACTTGCCCGATCCCGAAGGACCGAGCAACGCGACGATCTCGCCCGGAGCGATCGACAAATTCACGCCGCGCAGGACGTGGATAGTCTCCCCGCCTTGCTCGAAGCTGCGGGTCAGGCCGGTAGTGGCGAGCACGGCCTCACTCATAGCGAAGCACCTGGACTGGATCGGTGCTGGCGGCACGCGATGCCGGATACAGCGTTGCGAGGAAGGTCAGCAGCAAGGTGATCGCGACGACCATCGCAATCTCAACCGGATTGGGTTTGGACGGCAGTTCGGTCAGGAAGCGGATCGAGGGGTCCCACAGATTCTGCCCGGACAGTTTCTGTACCAGGTCGACGATCGGCTGGCGGAAATAGAGCAAGACGAATCCAAGGATCAGCCCCGCGATTGTGCCGAGGATGCCGATCGTCGTACCGACGGTGATGAAGATTCTGACCATCGCGGCGCGTGGCGCGCCCATCGTGCGCAGGATCGCGATGTCGCGCGTCTTGGCGCGGACCAGCATGATCAGCGATGAGGCGATGTTGAACGCCGCGACCAGGATGATGATGCACAGGATGACGAACATCGACACTTGTTCGATCGCCAGCGCCTCGAACAATTGCGCGTTCATCTGGCGCCAGTCGCTGACCGCGGCGGTCTGGCCAAGCGACGCGCGCAGCGGCGCCAGGATCGGGCCGACCTGATCGGCGTCCCTCGTATTGATCTCGACCATCCCCACCGTGTCGGGGTCGAGCAGCAACAAGGTCTGCGCGTCCTCCATCGGCATGACAACATAGGCCTTGTCGTAATCGTAGACGCCAATCTCGAAGATCGCGCCGACCGTGTACGACACCATTCGCGGGACCGTCCCGAATGGCGTCGACTGCCCTGCCGGGTTCCAGATCGTGACCTGGCTGCCGATATCGACGCCCAGCGTCTCGGCCAGCCGCGATCCGATTGCGATTCGGTTGCTGCCAGCAGTCACGTTGTTGAGATCACCGGCGATGACATGACCGGCGATCGTCGAGTTACCGCGAATATCGGGGACGGTCAGCCCGCGCAGGATGATCGCCTCCGCGCGGCCATTATTGGTCATCATCAGCGGCTGTTCGATCATCGGCACCGCGCTGGTGACGCCCGGCGTCGCCTTGGCCCGCTCGAGCAATTGGCGCCAGTCGTTGAGCGGCCGGCCGCCATAACCCTGGATCACGGCATGGCCGTTCAGTCCGACGATCTTGTCGAACAATTCGGCGCGAAAGCCGTTCATCACGCTCATCACGATGACCAGGGCCGCGACCCCGAGCATGACCGCGCCAAGGCTGAACCCGGCGACAAGGACGATGAATCGCTCGCCCTTGCCCGGCAGCAGATAGCGGCTGGCGATCAGGCGTTCGTAGCTCGACAGGAGAATCAATCAGGCCTCGCGATCCGCCCCCGGAATGTCGGGTGCCTAGGGTGTATCGCGATTACTGGCAACCAAGGCGACGCTGTGGCGGATTCGACACACGCCTGCCGCAATCGTGCGGCGACCCGTTGTTTGGCGATGACAAGACCCCAGCCGCCGCTTAGCAGTTTGCTTCGCGAAACGCAGGTCAATGGCCGTGGTTCGGGGATCGCTTCCAGCTCCGCCTTAAAAGAGGCGTGCGGGCGGAAGTTACAAGGGGGCTGACGAGCAATCGTCACGCAGGCGCCCGGGTCGGAAACGGCCCGGGCGTTTGTTTTGGGGCGAAGGCGAGCAGCGAAGCTGTGAGCCGGTGCGCGAAGCGCATCGCCCCAAACGGCCGCCGGGCCGCAACGCGGCCCGAGCGACGGCGGCTTCGCCGACCGGCGTCCTTTCGTCGACCGGCGCCCCGCCTGCCCTCACGCCGTCATGCCGCCTCTTCCGTCATGCCAGCGAAAGCTGGCACCTCACGAGGAGGCCACTGCCTGAGACCAACATCGGCCCGGATCGTCCCGCGGACGATCCTTGAGCATGCGGGGCGTGCTCAACCCGATGCTCTTTCGCTGGGGTGACGGTAAGTTCGCTGGGGCGACGCTTCGATCAAAAACTAATCCGGAACGTCCCGCCATAAGTCCGCGGGTCGCCCGGCTGGCCTACAATCAATCCCGTGCTGCCCGATTGCGTGCTCAACAGTTCGAAATAATGCTGGTCGAACGCGTTGCGCACCCAGCCATACAGGTTCCACTTGTCCTTGCGGAAGCCGAGCCGGAAGTTGGACAGCGAATAGCCGTTGATGTCAGTGTAGAGCGAGCGCGACGGGTTGGACGAGAATTTCGAGCGATAGCTGCCGTCATAGCCAAGATAGACTTGGCCGCCGCTAACCGGCGCGTTCACTTCGCCGCCGAACGAGAACGACCATTTCGAAATGCCCGGCAGGATCGATCCCGAAATATCGCACACCAGCGGGCTGAGGCCAGGCGTGCCGGGAGCCGCCGGCGTTTGCCCGGGCAACGCCACATTGCCGCCGGACAATTCGGGCGGACATGGCGCATTGCGGAAGCGGACGTACTTGGCATCGTTGAAGGCGCCGTTGGTGTACAGGCTCAACCGCGGGCTGGGCCGGAACGACGAGTCGAACTCGACTCCGCGCACGCGAACCCGTGCCGCATTGGCCAGATACCCACGAATGACGGTGGTCTGGCCATTATTCACCGTCGCCTGATAATCTTTTATGTCGGTCCAGAACGCCGCGAGATTGAACGTCAGGCGACGGTCGAGGAACTGCGTCTTCAACCCGAGCTCGAAGTGATTTTCCTTCTCCGGCTTCACCGTCTGGGTCGCCAGATCGACGCCGGTATTGGTGGAATTGAGCGGCAACCCGGACAGGTTGATCCCGCCCGATTTGAAGCTGCGCGCATAAGTCGCATAGCCGTGAATGTCCTTGGAGAAGTCGTAGGACAAAGTCAGATCGCCTGACAGGTTCCAGGCGCTGAATTTCGGCCTGTAGCGCTGCGGCGCCAAAGTGTTGAGCTGGTCGGCGAGCGCTGTACCGTTCTTCAACAAGGTCGCGACATTATCCGCCGTCGCGACGAAATTGTATTGCGCGTTGTGGATGCTGACGACCGACTCGTAAAAGCCTGATTTCTTGTCGTAATTGACGCGCAGACCGGGCTGGATATGGAAACCAGGCGCCGCCTCCCAATTGAGCTTGCCGAACACCGCGAAGCTCTGATTGCTGAAATGGATCGAATTGGTCGAGGTCAGCCCATCCAACACCAGCGGGTTGCACGCATTGGCCGTCGGCGTCGCACAACCGCTCGATCCGACCGGTACGTTGCCGGGATTGAGCAGCCACCGACTCGCCGCGGGGCCCTGCACCTGCGAGCCTTGCGTATCGATCGTCTGATCGAAGAAGAAGGCGCCCAGCGTATAGTTCAGCTTGCGATCGCCGTTCGAGGAGATCCGCAATTCCTGCGACCATTGCTTCTGTTGCGACGGATTCTGCGACACGGTGGTGATCGGCAAGCCGACGAAATCGCGGTCGTTGGCTGGCTGCCAGTCCCAATAGCGCCAGGCGGTCACCGAGGTGATCGTCGCGCCGCCGACATCCCAATTGCCGACCAGCGACGCGCCGCCGACCTCCTGTCGCGAGTTGATCGAGGCATCGAGATCGGTGACGCGGTCGAATGGGTCGAAGCTCGGCGGCTTGTAGCCGAAAGCGGCGGCAAGCGCGGCATATTGGCGGTTGAGCGGCCGCTGCGTCGCCCCTGTCCGCGCGTAATATTGGACGCAGCAATAGGGGTTCTGCAGGCTGAAATCGGCCGAAAAATTGAAATCGAGATTGGACGTCGCCTGCCATAGCAACTGCCCGCGCACGCTGAAATTGTCCTGCTTCTGCAGGTTCTTGTCGATCGCGGTGTCGTAGATCGAGCCGCCGCGCTTAGTCACCGAGGTCGATAGGCGCACGCCGAGCTTGTCGTCGGCGATCGGCGCCGAGGCAGAGGCTTTCAGCTGGACCAAGCCATAATTGCCGGCGCTGACCTCGAACGTCGCTTCGGGCGAGGTGAGGCTAGGCTTCTTGGTGGTGATGTTGACCGCGCCGGCAGTGGTGTTCTTGCCGTACAGCGTGCCCTGCGGCCCGCGCAGCACCTCGACGCGGTCGATGTCGACGAAGTCGAAGGTCGAGGCACCGACGCGGCCGATATAAACCTGGTCAATATAGAGACCGACGCCCTGTTCGATGCCGTCATTGGTCAGGCCGAACGGAGCGCCGAGACCGCGGATGTTGATCGCCGAATTGCGTGGATTGCTCGAATAGAATTGCAGCGCGGGCTGGAATTGCTGGAGCCGGTTGACGTTGAATGCCCCGGCATTGGCCAGCGTCTCGCCGCTCAGCACCGCCACGGCCAGCGGCACCGTCTGCAAGCGCTCCGACCGGCGCCGTGCGGTGACGACGATGTCACCCCCTGGCGTCGGCGCGGCTTGCGGATCGGCTTGGGGCTCAAGCGCTGGTGCGGGCGCGTTGGCGGCGGTATCGTCTGGCGCGACGACCGGCGCTGCCGGGCGAGCGGCGTTGTCGGCGAGCGCGACGCTTTGTGGCGATGCGGCGGCAAGCAGGAGCGGAAACGCTGCGAGCATGATTCGGTAATCCCCTAGACGATCGATTAACGCCTTAATCCCCACCGAGTTGCTGGGATTAAAAGCAAGATCGTCTGACCAGCCACGCAAGCCAAACTTTATCGCCCTTGAAAGATAAGGGTATTTTGTCCTCTGGCCGCTCTTGAACCGGCGCCGGAACGCCCCAGATATGCGATGACGCGACGCCCATCCGGGGTCGCGTCGATGTGACATCGCTCAATGGAGGATGATTAAATGCGACAGTTCGACCTTACTCCCTACCGCCGCTCGACGATCGGTTTCGATCGCTTGTTCGACATGCTCGAAGCCTCGGCGCGGCAAACTGGTGGGGACAATTACCCGCCCTTCAACCTCGAGCGGATCGCCGAGGATCATTACCGCATCACGATCGCAGTCGCCGGTTTCCGCCGCGACGAGATCGAGATCATCGCGCAGCAGAACCTGCTGACCGTGAAGGGCAAGAAGGACAAGGACGCCGACCAGTCGGCCTATCTTCACCTCGGCATCGCGACGCGCAGCTTCGAGCGCCGCTTCGAACTCGCCGACTTCATCCGGGTCGACGATGCGCGGATCAATGACGGTCTGCTGACCGTCGACCTGGTGCGCGAAGTGCCGGAGGCGCTGAAGCCGCAGACCATCGCGATCAAGACGGGCGCCCCGCTCGCCGCGATCGAGACCAGTCCGGCTGCCGATGAAACCAAGGCGGCTTAACCGACCGGCGCTTTATCGCTCCCTCGAAAGCGCCGATGGGCGTCCGGGCCGACAGGTCCGGGCGCCTTTTTCTTGCCTTAGCGCTTCGACCCGCGGCCCTACGCTGCTACGCCGCATCAATGACCATCATGACCGTTATCGTAAACCGCAGCGGCGGTACCGCGGCCAAAATGGGCGACGGGCTGTCCGAGGCGCTCGAACAGGCGTTCACGGCCGCTGGCACCACGCCTGACATCCGCTTGCTGGACGGCAAACAGCTTCCGGACGCGATCGAGGCTGCCGCGAAATCCGGCCGGGTGATCGTCGCCGGTGGCGACGGCACCGCCGCGGGTGCGGCGCAGGTGCTGGCGGGGAGCGATACCGAACTAGGTCTGCTGCCGCTCGGCACGCTTAACCATCTGGCGCGCGACCTCGGCATCCCGGCCGATCTGAACGAGGCGGCCGACGTCGCGGCGAATGGCCAGCCCGCGCAGATCGATGTCGGCGAGGTCAACGGCCATGTCTTCGTCAACAACGCGTCGATCGGGCTCTACCCGTTGTTGGTGCGCAAGCGCGAAGGGCTGCAGCGTGCCAAGGGCTGGCCCAAATGGCTGTCGACATTGCCTGCAGCCTTCGCCGTGCTCGAGCGGTTGCCGCATCACCGCTTGCGGCTCGATTGGGGCAAGGGCGAGCGCGCGATCGTCACGCCGCTGCTGTTCGTCGGCAACAACGTCTATTCGCTCGATCGTGGCGAGGTCGGCAAGCGCGGCAGCCTGACCGACGGCAAATTGTCAGTCTATGCCGTCGCCCATCGCCGGCGCGCCGCACTGATCTGGTTCGCCATGCGTGCGCTGGTCGGACGCGCCGAACGCTCGCTCGATTTTGAGACGCTCGGCGAGTGCGAGACGCTGACCGTCAGCTCGAGCAGCGGGTCGATCGAAATCGCGCTGGACGGCGAATTGAAGCGGATGGACTCCCCACTCGAATTCCGCATCCGCCCCGGCGCGCTGACCGTGATGACGCAGGGCGAGGCCGAGAAGCCGTGACCGTTAGACCAACCGGCTCTGCCGCACCGCCGCCGCAATGAAGCTTGCGAACAAGGGGTGCGGGTCGAACGGCTTGGACTTCAGCTCGGGATGGAACTGGACGCCGACGAACCAGGGGTGGTCGGGGCGCTCGACGATCTCGGGCAGCATGCCGTCGGGCGACATGCCGCTGAACACCAGGCCGCCTTTCTCGAGCGGCTCGCGATAGCCGGTATTGACCTCGTAGCGATGGCGGTGGCGCTCGCTGATGTCCGTCGAGCCGTAGATCGATGAGACCACGCTGTTGCCGTCGAGCTTGGCGTCATAGGCGCCGAGCCGCATCGTGCCGCCCAGATCGCCACCGGCCTCGCGCTTCTGGACGCCTTCGGCCGACATCCATTCGGTGATGATGCCGACCACCGGTTCCTCGGTCGGACCGAATTCGGTCGATGAGGCCTTTGCGATCCCCGCCAGGTTCCGCGCGCCTTCGATACAGGCCATCTGCATGCCGAAACAAATGCCGAAATAGGGGACATTGCGTTCGCGCGCGAACTTGACCGAGGCGATCTTGCCTTCCGCGCCGCGCTCTCCGAACGCGCCGGGGACCAGGATGGCATGGCAGGGTTCGAGGCTAGCCGTGACGTCGCTATCGGCATGTTCGAACAATTCGGCGTCGATCCAGCGAACGTTGACCTTGACCCGGTTGGCGATGCCGCCATGAACCAGTGCCTCGTTGAGCGACTTGTACGCGTCCTGCAGGCCGACATATTTGCCGACCACGCCGACCGTCACCTCCCCTTCCGGGTTGGTCAGGCGGTCCATGATGTCGGTCCATCGCGCGAGATCGGGCCGGGCTTCGGGCTCGATCCCGAAGGCGTTGAGGACCGCGTCGTCGAGCCCTTCCTCATGATATTGAACCGGCACGGCGTAGATGCTCTTGGCGTCGAGCGCCGGAATGACGGCTTCCTTGGGCACGTTACAGAACAGCGCGATCTTGGCGCGCTCGCTCGCGGGCAATGGCTGCTCGCAGCGGCACACCAGCACGTCGGGCTGCACGCCCAACGCCGCCAGCTCGCGCACGCTATGCTGGGTCGGCTTGGTCTTCAGCTCGCCGGCAGCGGCGATGTACGGCACCAACGTGACGTGGATGCTGACCGAATTGCCGCGCCCCAAATCGTTGCGGATCTGGCGGATCGCCTCGATGAACGGCAGAGATTCGATGTCGCCGACCGTGCCGCCGATTTCGCACAGTACGAAATCCAAATCGTCGGTCTCGGCCAGCGCGAACGCCTTGATCGCGTCGGTGACGTGCGGGATTACCTGGACCGTGGCGCCAAGATAATCGCCGCGCCGCTCGCGCTGGATGATCTGCTGATAGATCCGGCCCGAGGTGACGTTATCCGACTGCCGCGCGGCGACGCCGGTGAAGCGTTCGTAATGGCCGAGATCGAGGTCGGTTTCCGCCCCGTCGTCCGTCACATAGACCTCACCGTGCTGATAGGGGCTCATCGTGCCCGGATCGACGTTGAGATAGGGATCGAACTTCCGGATGCGGACGCGATATCCGCGTGCCTGAAGGAGGGCAGCCAGGGAAGCCGCCATCAAACCTTTGCCCAGCGAGGAGACCACGCCGCCGGTAATGAAAATAAACCGCGCCATGGGAATCATCGCCTAGCTTGGAATGGGGGCGTGCCGCAAGCACGCGACTCCGCCCGCGCGAACAAAAAGTCCGCGCGGGCGATTAAAACGAAATGGATTTAGCGGACGGGAACCGCGCCGTTGCTGGCCGGAGCCACCTTGTTCTCGCCCGGCGTCAGCGCGCCGGGGAAAGTGATGTTGCCACCGGCACCCGCCGCTGCATTGGCGGCCGCGCCG
>NZ_BCYU01000017.1 GCF_001598355.1 Sphingomonas asaccharolytica NBRC 15499 | reverse complement strand
AAACGGGGAGGATTTTAGTCATTCGATCAACGCCAGGAATCGCGCCTTTTCGATCGCCTTGACCCTGCGGTCGACCTCAAGCTTGGCAAACAAATTGGCCAGGTGAGTCTTCACCGTATTGGGTGACACGCCCAGCACGTGCGCCAGCTCCTGGTTGGTGCGGCCCGACGCCAGCAGATCGAGGATCTCACACTCGCGCGGCGTAAGGCCGAGCGAGGCGATCGCCGCATTGTTGCGTTCGAACGGCGCAGCGGGCTTCTTCGCCGTCAGCCGGTGGCCGACCCACAAACCCAACACGGTAAAGCCGAGCGCGAGCAAACCGACATAGACGTCGGTCGATATCTCGTCGGCGGCGTAGCGGAACTTGAGTTGCTCGAGTGCGACGGCGGCGACGGCCAGTCCCAGCGCATAGAGGATGACCGTTCGCCACATCGCTCAGTCCTTGGGTGGCGTGAGTTCGTACGGTTGATAGATCGCCCGGAATGCCGGTATCTCTTCGCATGCTTGCGAATGCGCGACGAGCGCCGGCCAGCGGCCGAAATCGAATTGTTCGGCCAGCGCCTCGCTGATGAAGCGGAAGACGGTTGCCGTCAGCAGATCGGCATGGCTCATCGTCGCGCCGCCGAACCATTCGCCTGCCGCCGCGCGCTCTTGATCGAGTAGATCGAGCGTGTCGGTTACCTGCGCGCGGCAGCGATCGACCCACATCGCCAGGCCCTCGCGAAACGCCTTTTCATAGACGAGGCTGACGCCCTTGTCGGCGGCGCCGGCGGCGAGCGCACACCAGCGCAGCATGAGCCGCAGGTCGGCACCGGTCCGGGTCAGCACGGCATCATTGCCCGCCAACTCGTCGAGCAAGGTAACGATGACGTTCGAGTCCATCACCGACATGCCGTCATCGAACACGAGAACGGGCACGGGCCGGAGCGGATTGTACGGTGCGATCTTGTCGGCATCGCCGAAGGTCGACCAGGGCAAATGCTCGAACTCGATCCCATAGAGCGTCAGCGTGATGCCGACGCGACGGACGAAGGGAGAATCGTATTGGCCGATCAGTTTCATGCCTGGCTCGCTCCTATGACCCCGCGCCGATCAGTTCGCGACCGATCAGCATGCGGCGGATTTCATTGGTGCCAGCACCAATGTCGAGCAATTTGGCGTCGCGGGCGAAGCGCTCAACCGGCCAGTCCTTGGTATAGCCGGCGCCGCCCAGCGCCTGGATCGCCTCCAGGCTGACCTTTACCGCATTCTCGCTCGCCAGCAGGATCGCGCCTGCGGCGTCGAACCGGGTGGTCTTGCCGGTATCGCACGATTTGGCGACCGCATAAACATAAGCGCGCGCCGAATTGAGCGCGACATACATGTCGGCGATCTTGGCCTGCATCAGCTGGAACGTACCGATCGACTGGCCGAATTGCTTGCGCTCGCGGACATAGGGAATGACGACGTCGAGACAGGCCTGCATGATCCCGAGCTGGATCCCGGCAAGCACGGTGCGTTCGTAATCGAGCCCCGACATCAGCACGCCGACGCCGCCGTTGAGCGGGCCCATGATGTTCTCCTCGGGCACTTCGCAATCGTTGAATACCAGCTCGGCGGTCGGGCTTCCGCGCATGCCCATCTTGTCGATCTTCTGGCCGATCGAGAAGCCGGGCATGTCCTTCTCGATGATGAAAGTGGTGATGCCGCGCGAGCCTTCACCGGTCTTCGCGTAGACGACCAGCGTGTCGGCATAGGCCGCGTTGGTGATCCAGAATTTGGTGCCGTTGAGGACATAGCCGCCCTGCACCTCTTCGGCCCGCAACTTCATCCCGACCACGTCGGATCCGGCGCCCGCTTCGGACATGGCCAGGCTGCCGATATGTTCGCCCGAGATCAGCTTGGGTAGATATTTCGCTTTTTGCTCAGGGCTGGCCCAGCGGCGCAGCTGGTTGATGCAGAGGTTCGAATGCGCGCCATAAGAAAGCCCGATCGAGGCCGAGGCGCGGCTGACTTCCTCGCAGGCGATGACATGCTCGAGATAGCCGAGCCCGAGACCGCCATATTCCTGTTCGACCGTGATGCCGTGCAGGCCGAGCTCGCCCATCTGCGGCCACAGCTCCACCGGAAACCAATCCTCGGCGTCGATCTTCGCGGCCAAGGGCGCGATCCGCTCGCTCGCAAACCGCCGGGTGGTGTCGCGGATCATGTCGGCGGTCTCACCGAGGGCGAAGTCGAGGGTGGCGTCCATCATTGTCTCCTGCGTTGATCGCGGCTGTAGCGCGCCGCAAAAGGCCGCGCTAGCGTCGCGGCCGACGGGCAAAGGGGCGCGAACTGCGCAACGCCGATCTGGTCCTCGCAATATTCAGTCTGGCGCTTTGCCTGGCTGATTTGAGCCGTTAGTCTCGTCCGAAACGAATTCCCCCGGGGGCCGCATGACCAGTCTTCTTCGCCGCAAGACCATTACCGAAGCGCCGCCCGAGCATCAGCTCGCGCGGACGCTGAGCTGGCCGCATCTGGTCGCGTTGGGCGTCGGCGCTATCGTCGGCACCGGGATCCTGACCTTGATCGGGGTGGGGGCCGATCGTGCCGGACCCGCAGTGCTCTTGAGCTTCCTCGTCGCGGGCGCGATCTGCGCGGCGGCGGCGCTCTGCTACGCCGAGATGGCGACGATGATCCCGGCATCGGGCAGTGCCTACACCTATAGCTATGCGACCTTGGGCGAGGTGATCGCCTGGGTGGTCGGTTGGTCGCTGATCCTCGAATATTCGCTGGTAGTCGCCACCGTCGCGGTCGGCTGGTCGGGCTATGCAGTCGGGTTCCTGAAGGGGCTGGGGATCATCCTCCCGGACTATTTGACGCATGGCCCGACTTTGGGCGGCCAGGTCTGCGGCGCGGCCGCGACGGCAACCGCCAGTTTCGGGATCAATTTGCCGGCGATCCTGATCATCGCAGTGGTGGCGGGGTTGTTGATGCTCGGCACGCGCGAAAGCGCCAGGATCAATTCGGCATTGGTGTTGCTCAAGATCGTGACGCTTGCGTTGTTCGTGGCGGTCGCCTTGCCGCATTTCGATATGGCGAATCTGCATCCATTCGCGCCGCTCGGTTACGGCAGCACACCCGGCCAATGCGGCGTCAAGTTCGGCATGATGGGCGCGGCCGCGATCATCTTCTTCGCCTTTTACGGTTTCGACGCGATCTCGACCGCCGCCGAAGAGACCAAACGCCCCGAGCGCGATCTCGCCATCGGCATCGTCGGATCGATGCTCGCGTGCACGGTAATCTACATGATCGTCGCCGCAGCTGCGGTCGGCGCGCTGCACTTCTCCAAATTCTCGAACAGCCCCGAGCCGCTCGCGCTGATCCTTCGTGAGATCGGGCAGGGGCGCGTCGCGACGGTGGTCGCGGCGGCCGCGGCGATCGCGCTGCCGACGGTGATCCTGGGATTCCTCTACGGCCAGAGCCGGATCTTCCTGGTGATGGCGCGGGATGGCTTCCTGCCCGCCAGCCTGGCCAAGGTATCGAGCCGCGGCACGCCCGCGCGGATCACCGCGGTGACGGCGGTGCTGGTGTCGGTGCTCGCCGCGCTCGTCCCGCTCGACGTCATCGCCAGCCTGGCCAATGCCGGGACATTGTGCGCGTTCATCGCCGTGGCGGTGTGCGTTTTGGTATCGCGCCGGCGCGATCCGGGCGTGAAGCGGCCGTTCCGCACGCCTTTGATATGGCTGGTCGCGCCGATCGCTATCCTCGGCTGCCTCTATCTCTTCACCAGCCTGCAGAGCATCACCCAGATCTCGTTCTTCATCTGGAACGGCATCGGACTGGCGATCTATTTCCTCTATGCGAGACGTCGCGCGTCGATCGCCTGAGTCAGGACTTCAGCGCCCAGCGCACGACCTCCGCGACGCCGCGCGTGCCGGCGTGAACGACCGGACGGCTCAGGCTTGGACGTCGGAGGCCATGCATCCGGCGTGCCCAGTCGGGCAGCAGGTCGATGGCGGCGCGCATCGTCATTGCCTGGAACGGCACCAGCATCAGGCTGGGCGGCGGCTGTTCGAGCAGGATGTGGAGCACTTCATGGCTGCGTGCATCGGCTTGCAATTCGGGCAGGAAGTCGCGGATGATCGCGTCCGCCTCGACGCGGCTGCGCGGGATCGGATCGGCGCCGAGCAGTTCGGCGATCAGCGCGACCTCGGCATAATAACGGTCCTGATCGGTGACGCTCATCCCCGGTTCGCCATAGCGAATCCAGCCGGCGAGAAAGCTCGACACTTCGGCGACATGGACCCAGGCGAGCAAATGCGGATCCCCGGCGCGATACGGTGTGCCGTCGGGCAGCGTTCCCGACACCGCATCGTGAATGTGGCGGACGCGCGCGATCTGCGTTTCGGCGGATGCGCGCGTCTCGAACGTGGTCTGGGCGATGAAGCGTGCCGTGCCTTTCAGCCGAGCATTCATGTCGTCGCGAAAGCTCGAATGGTCCCACACCCCCGCCAGCACGCGCGGGTGCAGCATCTGCAGCATCAACGCGGCGATGCCGCCGACCATCATGCCGGTGACGTCGATATGAACGCGCCAGCTGATCGAGTCCGGAGCGAACAATCCGCTGCCGTCGAGCGCCCGCACGATCGGCGGATTGGCGGGATCGGACAACAAGCTGCGCACCTGGCGCGCGATGGCGGAGCGGGGGCCGATCATGCGCGATGCATAGGCAAAGTCGGCGCCGCAAGCGAGCGGCCACATCGGTTGGCTACGCGAGTATTGATGCGCATCGCCAGCAACTGTCATCGCCATCGACAAAACCGGCTATTGCAGGACATCGTTCCGACCGCAGCGAAACGATAGCGTCCTTGATCGCCGCGCGGCGATGTCCATAGGGGAGTCGCGTGGCCGGAGACCGTAATGACCAACCGCCCCTCTAGACGACAGCACAACGCGCCGACGATCAGCGATGTCGCAGCAGCGGCGGGTGTTTCGCCGATGACGGTGTCGCGCGTGATCAACGGCGAGGCCAATGTACGCGACCGTACGCGCGAGTTGGTCAACGAGGTGATCCGCAAGCTCAATTACTCGCCCAGTGCCGCCGCGCGGTCGCTGGCCGGGGGCGAGGAAATGCGCATCGGCTTGCTCTACAGCAACCCCAGTTCCGCCTATCTCAGCGAGTTCCTGGTCGGCAGCCTCGACCAGGCATCGCGCAGCAACGTCCAGCTGATCGTCGAGAAATGCGATGAGGACGCGCTCGAACAATCGGTCATTGATCACCTGGTGCAGGGCAGGGTCGACGGGATCGTCCTGCCGCCGCCGCTCTGCGATGCGACGGCGGTCCTGGCGGCAGTCGCGGAGCACGATATTCCGGCAGTTGCGGTCGCGACCGGCCGACCGATCGCCACGATGGCGGCGGTCAGCATCGACGATCGCCGCGCCGCGTTCGAGATGACGCAGCACCTGATCGGACTGGGGCACCGCCGGATCGGCTTCATCATCGGCAATCCCAATCAGACCGCGAGCGCCGAGCGCCTGGCGGGCTATCGCGCCGCTTTGGCCGGGTGCGGATTGGACGAGGAAGCTGGGCTGATCGTGCAAGGGCTGTTCACCTATCGATCGGGCCTCGACGCGGCCGAGCGATTGCTGACATTGGCCGATCGGCCAACCGCGATCTTCGCGAGTAACGATGATATGGCGGCGGCGGCGGTAGCCGTCGCGCATCGCCGCCGACTCGAAGTGCCGCGCGACCTCACCGTGTGCGGGTTCGACGACACTGCGCTCGCGACGACGATCTGGCCCGAGCTCACCACGATCCGCCAGCCGATCATCGAGATGTCGCGGACCGCGGTCGAATTGCTGGTGCGCGAGATCAAGGACCGCAAGAACGGCAAGAGCGCCGCGCCGCAGCATCTGGTGCTCGATTTCGATCTCGTCCGGCGCCAGTCCGACGCGCCGCCGTCCCAGGATTAGATCCCGCGCTAGCCCAAGACGTCGTCAGCGCTTGCGGACGAACTCCGCGCGCAGGACCAGGCCCTTGATGCCCTCGTAGCGGCAATCGATCTCCTGGGCGTCGCCGGTCAGCCGGATCGACTTGATCACCGTGCCCCGCTTCAGCGTCTGGTTCGCGCCTTTGACGGCCAGATCCTTGATCAGCGTCACGCTATCGCCGTCTGCGAGCAAATTGCCGACGGCATCGCGCACTTCGATAACATCGGGGTCCTGCACGCTCGCCGCGGCTGCGGAGGCGCTGATCCACTCGCCGGTGGCATCGTCGTAGACATAGTCTTCATTGCTGTCGGTCATCGTCGATCTTTCGTTTCGGCTGTCAGTTGGGCGCGGTGGGCGCGGCGTTGGTCACGTTCACGATGCTCGCGGCGATCCGCAGCGCTTCGGGAAAGCTCTCGGCATGGATGACGCCGGCATTGCCTCGCCCGAGACGAACCCGATCGAGCATCGCGAGAGGTTGCGGCTGCACGCCGGACAGGATGATCTGGGCGCCGGCTGCGTTTGACTGGCGCAAGATGTCGGCGATCGTCGTCGCGCCGCTGGCGTCGAGCAACGGCACGCGCCGCATGCGCAGGATGATGACCTTGGGCGTGCTGCCGATCCGCCGCAGCGTATCGAGCAACTCGCCGGCAATGCCGAAGAAGACCGGCCCGTCGATGCGGAATACCTCGACGCCGGCGGGAAGAGCATCGCGCTGATGAATATCCTCGCCGTCCTCGTCATCGGGCGTTTGATCGGGTCCCGCCTCGATCTGGACCGTTTCGCTCATCCGCATCATGAACAGGAGCGAGGCGAGCGTGACGCCGACGGCGATCGCCATGGTGAGGTCGACCAACACCGTGAGTCCGAAAGTGAGCAGCAGCACCGCGCGATCGCCATTGGGCATGCGCAACAGGCCGATGAAGCGCTCATGCTCGCTCATCCCCCAAGCGACCAGGAACAGGATCGCGGCGAGCGCGGCCATCGGCACGAACGCCATCAGATCAGTCGCGAACAGGATGAACAGGAGCAGGAACAGCGCGTGCAGCATGCCGGCCACCGGGGTAAGCGCACCAGCCCGGATGCTCGTCGCCGTCCGGGCGATCGCGCCGGTGGCCGGTAATCCGCAGAACAGGGCCGACGCGATGTTGGCGACGCCCTGGCCGACCAGTTCCTGATTGGATCGGTGCCGCGATCCGATCATCCCGTCAGCCACCACTGCCGACAGCAATGCCTCGATCCCCGCAAGAAACGCGATGGTGAAGGCGGAAGGCAGGATCGCCTGCAACTTGGTCAGCGAGATCGACGGCAGCGCCGGTGCGGGCAGGCCGGCCGGAATGTGCGGAAACCGAGAACCGATCGTTTCCACCGGGAGACGCAAGAGCGCGACGGCTATCGACGCGACAACCACCGCGACCAGGAAACCGGGCACGCGCGACGCCACTTTGCGCAAGCCGAGGATGAGGAGGAGCGACCCAATGCCGATTGCCAATGTCGTGGCATGGATGCTGCCGAGTGCCCCGAGATAGGCCTGCCATTTGCGCAAGAAATCCGCAGGCACTTTGTCGATCGACAGCCCCAGGAAATCCTTGACCTCGCTCGATGCGATGATGACGGCGATGCCTGCAGTGAAGCCGGTCACCACGGGATGTGGAATGAACTTCACCAGCGCACCGAGCTTGGCATAGCCGGCGATGATCAGGATAAAGCCGGCCACCAACGTTGCGAGTAGCAGTCCGTCATAGCCGTGCTGCGCGATCACGTTGAACACAACCACGACGAAGGCGCCGGTAGGGCCGCCGACCTGCGCTCGCGATCCGCCCAGCGCGGAGATCAGGAATCCGGCGACGACCGCCGTGATCAGGCCTTTATCGGGCGACGCGCCACTCGCGATGCCGAGCGCCATCGCCAACGGCAGGGCAACGATGGCAACGGTCAGACCGGCTATAGCGTCCCGCCTGAAACGATCGAATGTATAGCCTTCGCCGAGAACGGTGATCAGCTTGGGTGTAAAAGCCGTCCAGCGCGGATCATGCAGCACCGCCATTGGCTCCCGGTGCCTGGTCGAACAGCATGGACGGCACCTGCTTGAGCGAGTCTCCACTCAGCGTCTCTTTCAGCCGCACGCCGCGCCCCACCCCAACGCTTGGCGCATTCTCTCCAATCAGTTCGATGCCGGCGCGCTCGAGCGCGGAGATCACCTTGACCAGCGTATCCACGACGCCGCGGACCTGGCCGCTGGATGCCTCCATGCGCTGGATGGTCGGCAGCGACAGCCCCGCAAGCTTGGCGAGCTGGCGCTGGTCGATCTCGAGAAGGGCGCGGGCCGCGCGCATTTGCTGGGACGTGATCATGGTGCCTCATGATGTATAAAACATCACATTACATGTGTAGAAATTACTTACCCAAATGCAATATAGGTAATATGAGTTTCCGCCAACTCGAATTCCAGCGAGAAGCGCGCGCTCGGTCAACGCGAGCTCAGTCGTAAGCGGGCGCGCGCATCGAACTTGAACCGCTCGCGCCATGCCCCTCTCCGCATCGCTCGGATCAGAAGCCGAAGTGACTAAGCCCGGGGTGATCGTTGGGACGGCGACCCAGCGGCCAACGGAATTTTCGCTCTTCTTCGGTGATCGGCATCTCGTTGATGCTGGCATGGCGAGTCCGCATCAGCCCGTCATCGGCGAATTCCCAGTTTTCATTGCCATAAGCGCGGAACCAATGGCCGCTGTCGTCGCGATACTCATAGGCATAGCGCACCGCGATGCGGTTTCCGGCGAATGCCCAGAGCTCCTTGATCAGGCGATATTCGTGTTCCTTGTTCCACTTGCGCGTGAGGAAGGCTCGGGCCTCTTCGCGGTTTGTCGCGAACTCGACGCGATTCCGCCACTTCGTATCGAGCGTATAAGCCAGCGCGACCTTAGCGGCATCGCGGGTATTCCAGCCATCCTCGGCGAGCCGGACCTTCTCGATCGCGGTTGCCTCGGTGAACGGGGGCAGCGGTGGACGGGACATGGAAATCTCCTTCAGGGTGGCATTGGGGCAATCCGTCGAAGACAGTCTGCTCGAAAGCGCCGGGTTGCTGAATGTCGAAAGCAGACAAGGATCTGTCACATACAGCGCTTCAATCCCATTCAAAGCACCAGCAGGATGCGCTCCCCACGTCGCTGAGTTGCAACACGATCACTACCGCCCGGGCGGGCTATGATCTGACCCGGATGCTCGCGTACCAGATCGGCGCTGGTCGAAGGGGAGCTTCAGACCGCGCTGGGCGCCTATGAGGAGCCTCCGCTGCGGATCCATGTAATCCATCCTCAGGGTCGTCATGCGCCGGCGAAAGTCCGCGCATTCATCGACCTCGCAGTCGATCGGCTAGGGGGCAATCGCCTGCTCAACGGAATGGAGGTTGCGCGCCGTCAGTTGCTCGGTCGGATCATAAACTCATCTCCCAGCCGTTCTCGCTGCGCCGAAGTTGACCAGGCGCAGGACGACTTGGCGCCGCGGTGAGCTGTCCGGCAGCGACGCTGCGATCAGGCTGTTGGGGGCGGTCCCGTGCTCGACCCAGGCTTCGAGCGCGCGTCGGACGTCGTGTTGCGGGTCGTCCTGGAGCGAAGGGGCGGGGAGCGATTGTCCGATGGCGTGGGGTGCGGCTCCGCCCTGGCAATGCGCCATGCCGGGGATCAGGAACAAGCGGTACGTCCGCATCAGTGCTTCGTCGCCACCGACCTCGGCGGCATGGGCGCGGGCATCGGCAACCGCGAATCCAGGGGGCAGGACGGCATCTGCCGTGCCGAAATAGGAGAGCACCTTGCCGCCCTTGGCGGCGAAGCGCTCGAGGCTGCCCAGCGCGAACGTGCGTCGCGCTGCCGGATCGATCGGGCTCGGGCGATACGCCGCGATGGTCCAGCGATGTCCGCGGTGGAGCAGAAAGCGCGCGCCTTGCGTGGCAAAAGTCAGCTGCGATGGCGCCACAGGGGCGGCGTTGACGATCCAGCGTCGCCATTCCGCCGGGTCGGCATCGCCGAGCGGATAGCCCGCCGCATCGATCACGCGCAACGCCGCGTCCTGTGCGGGGGCGAGGCAAGCGGACGTGCGTCCGCGATAGCAAGCGCGCCGAACGGCCTCTGGGGCGCATCCCATTTGCCCCTGGCGGCAAGTGGCATGGGCGATGGCCGCCAGAGCGGCAATTCGCTCGGGAGCGATCCATCCGCCGGGGACCGCGCGCAGCGCATGCTGGATCGCGGCGAATGCCTCGAGCCGGCGCGGCCAGTCGGCGGCCGGGGCGCCGGCGATAACGCCGTCCCAATCGTCGGGCCAGCGCGTGGCGGCGACCAGGGCCTGACGGCCGCCAAAGGAGCACCCCATGAAATATCGCCTTGTGGCGGGCCGCTTATAATACAGCCTGGTTAGCGCGGCCGCGGCGTCCGACGTGACTTTGATCGATCGCCCGGCATAATCATCGACCAGATCGGGTCGGTTCGCTGCCCAACTCGCATCGAACCCGGTTCCCTGGTGTCCGGTATCGGTGGCCGCTGCGATATCGCCGCGGGCGGCAGCCGCCGCCAGCGTGGCGCGATCGATGCTGCCGGCAAAGCCGCCATTTCCCATCTGGTAATAGCGCCCGCTCCAGGCGGCGGGCGCGGGCAACCAGAGTTCGATCCTGATTGCGGCATTGCGGCGGGCGCGCGCGATCGCTTCGACCCGGCAAGCATTGTTGGCGATCCCTGCCGCGACGATGTCCAGGTTCGGAATGATCGCTCGGCGCAGCGCCGCGCACGAATCCTCGCGTGCCGCACCGAGCAGCATCAGCGCGGGCAGCGCGGCGAGGAGGTGGCGATTACGCAGCCTTGTCTTCCCAGGCGAAGCGGAACTCCTCGGTCGACGGGTCGATACCGGCCAGCATCATCCCCTGACCCCGCGAGCCATGCCCTTCGCGCAGCGGCAGGTCGGCCGGATCGCGCAATTGCACCAGCAGCGTCGTGCGCGGCTCGCCCGATATATTGAGACCGGAGCCATGGGCGAGGAGATAGGAGAAGAAGATCGCGTCGCCCGCTTTGGCCGGGATTGGTGTCGCCCCGTCGAGCGTAAACCTGTCCTCTGGCAAATGGTGGTCCGCCCCGATCGCGGGGAGCGGCCCCAGTTTGTGGCTGCCGGGATAGACCCGCAGGCAGCCTTTCTCCTCGGGAGCGTCGTCGAAATGCAGGATCACCGCGATCATCGAATGATCGCGATGTGGAAAATAGGGGAAGTCCTGGTGCATCGGAAAGGGCGAGCCCTTTTCCGGCGGCTTGATGAACATCTTGCTGTGATGGAGCTGGACATTGGGTCCGATGATCGCCTGCGCGACCCTGGTCAGGCGCTCGTCGACAAGGAGGCGGGTGAACGCCGCCGATCGGAACTGCACGTCGTGGCAATGCGTGATCCGTGTGTCCTGTCCGCGAACGCTTTCCCAGGTCGCGTCGTTCGATCCCTGGCGCTCGGCGATGGCATGGACTTCGGCGCGATAGGCGGCCGCCTCTTCCGGTGACAGGAGTCCGGCGACGCGGACATAGCCATTCTTATGGTAGAAGCTGAGCTGCTCCGGCGTCAGGCCAGGGATCGCAGACATGGTCGAAAACTCCTGTTAATATCTAGTCGTTTTGCCAGGAATACGCCTTGATGGCGATTGGCCGAACCCGCTGGATGTGGTAAAAATTCGAACATGGACGGACTGGATTGGCCGATGCGCGCGGTGCCGCAGATCGAGGTGGCGGGACGCTTCGCGCTTGCCGATCGCGCTTATGAGACGCGCTATCTGGGTGCGACGCACGCGCTGCACCTCCACGATTATGACGGCACCATGCTGCTCGCCGGTCGCGAGCAGGCGCTTGCTCCCGGCGACGTGACGATCAGTCCGGCGGGTATGGTCTCGTCCTACGATCTGGCCGCGCCGGGGCAGCATTGGTGCGTGCATTTCGCAGCGGAAGGGCAGGGCGACGATACCGCGCGCCTCCCGTTTCACCGCGCCGCGGGAACGGTTGCCGCGGTGCGCGAACGCATGGCGCATATCGCTGCGTGCCATGCGCGCGCGAGCGACAGCCCGGTCGCCGGCATCCAGGCAGGGCTCGCGCTGCAGGCGCTGTTGCTCGACCTCGCCACCGCGGAGGAACGTGTCGACGGCGCGGCCGAACGCGCGGCGTCGTTGATCGACGCGCGTTTCGCCGAGCCGCTTGACGTACCGGCGATCGCCGCGGCGGTTGGCCGGTCGCAGGCGCATCTCGCCCGGGCATTCCGCGCGCGCTACGGCACGACCATTCCGCATCGCCTGATCGCGCGGCGGGTCGAGCATGCACGGTATCTGCTCGAGTCCACCGATTTGCCGATCTGGCGTATCGCCGAGCGCGTCGGGATTTCCGACCCGCAGCATTTCAACAAGAGCGTACGGCGGATGCTCGGCGCCAGCCCATCGGCGATCCGTGCAGCGAGCCATGCCGCGACCATCGACCCCGATCGCTAGTCGGCGTTTCGGTTGCACGCCGCAGTCACCGTCGCGTGTCCAGAAACCTAATCGATTGCCGAGAACATACCATAATGCTCGCGCCACGCGGCGACCTCCTCCTGCAGATGGGGAGGGGCGGGCTCTCCCGAAATGACGAGGCTGGCGACGTCGTGCTCGGGGTGCATCAGCATCTTCTTCGCCCCGTCGCTGAACCAGACCGGGACCAGCCCATCGCATAGGCTATCGAGGATGGTTGCGGCCATGCCATTTTCGATCGCGTCGGTGTCGGGGAGTGCACGAACGTTGATCGACACGCCCTCGAAGCAATTGCGCGGCTCGCGCTCGAAATTGAGCGATACTAGAAGCCCCGACCGGTCCGGCCGCGCTTCATCGGGCAGGTCCGCGACCCTGCGCCAGGCGCAGAACCACGACCGGCAGATATCAGGGCGCGCCGCGTGGATTCCGCACCCACGCGAAGCGAGGTGCTCGCAAGCTATTCCCGCAGGTTTCTTGAAATCCGGTGCATCCATTTTGAGGACGGTGCAGCACACCACGCAATCCCCGCAGGCACGATCCGCGAGGACGGGCCCGAGCAAAATGGTTTCCAGATCTGCCTCGGTGCGCATCCGCGCTCGAGTTGCCTCGCTCCCCGTGGAAATACAAGCATCCGTTGGACCCAGGCCCCCGCCTGGGTGACGAGATGCCGTTCCGCGCGGTCAGTCCTTGGACCAGGCCAGTCCAATCGCCGCGGTCCAGGAGAAGTCGTCGCCGCCCGATCCGCTACCGTCGATCGGGCTGAACGCCTCGTAGAAACCGGTGGTACGAATGAGGTCGAGCGTGTCGGCGCGCACTTTGCCGCCCCAATTGTCATGGCCGGCCTCGCTCAGCCCGGTGCCGATCATCCAGTTGACCACTGCCCAGACCGGGCCGCGCCAATAGCGGATCATCTGGAAGCCGGGATCTTCGGGATCGAGACTGGGCATCAGATACCGTACCTTGCCTGCGATCCGCTCGATATGATTGAGCATCGCCGCGTCCTTCGCCGGGTCGGCGATTCCGGCATAGAAGCTCAAGAACGACGCGCTGGTGACGAAGCCCGAGAACCGCCCGGTCAGCACGTCGCGCGAGCACCAGGTGCTGGTCGCCTCGTCCCACAACCAGCTGATTCCGGCCTCGGCGCGCGCGATCCAGCCGGCGATCTCGCTCCCATCGCGGCCGAGCATGCCGGCCAGTGCGAGCAGGTCGCGATTGGCACGTAACAGGATCATCGACATGCCGATATCGGCGACACGGAAGGGGTTGCCCGCTGCTATCTTCCGATGATCCCAGCCCTGCGCACGGCCATATTGGACCAAAGCGAGATAGCGATCGTATTCGAGCTTGGTCGGCCGCATCTTGGCGTCAAGATGCCCGGTGTCGCGGCGGACATAATCGCCGACGCCGGAGATATCGATCGGCTCGCCGGGGACGTCCCATTCGGGCGAATTGTCGCGGCCGGTTTCCCAAGGATGCATCGCGACCACGACGCCACGCTCTTCATGGTCGCGATTGACCGCAAACCAGCGATGCCAGGCGATAAGCTTGTCGAACAATGCCTCGAGACGCGGACGGAAATCCTCCGCGGCGCCGGCCGCTGCGGCGCTGTCCCACAACCGTCGCACGACGGTCGCCGCAACCGGCGGTTGAGTGATTCCGGAGGTCGGTGGCTCGGTCCCGGTCGACCAGACCGAGGGGCCGGGAAAATAGCCCTCCTCATCCTGCCAGAAGACAATATGCGGCACGAACCCGTCGGACCATTGCACGCGGAACAGGGTCTCGACTTCCGTCCAGGCGCGATCACGGTCGAACGTGTCGAAACCGAGCGCGACGAAAGCTGAATCCCAGTTCCACTGGAACGGATAGACCCGGCCGTTGGGGACGGTGTAGCCGCCGCGATCGTTGGCGCGCAGGATGGCGCGCGCCGCTTGCTGGAACTGGTCGGTCATATCCGCTTCGATAACAAAGCGGGAGCGGGCCGAAACCCGCTCCCAAGGGAGGAAAGTCAGAACTTGAGGGTTGCGCGGGCGCTGATCCGGCGCGGCAGGACCGGGCGGCCGACGAAATAGGCGCCGCCGACCGTCTGGTTGACGTCCTGACGCGGCGATCCTTCGGTCACCGCGTCGGTGTCGAACAGGTTGAAGACATTGATCCCGAGCCGAACCGAGCGGCGGTCGCCGAACGGCTTCACCTTGATGCCGGCATCGACGTTGAAAACGTTCCAGCCGTCGAGGCGTATGGCGTTGGTCGAGGCGGTGAAATTGTCGCCGGTATAGTTGGTGAAGAATGACAGATCGACCGTGCCGTCATCGTAATAGAGGCCGGCATTGTAGAGGATATCGGGCTGGCGCTCGAGATCCTTGCCGATGACGTTCAGGTTGGACGTGCCGTTCTGCATGAACTGGGTGTATTTGGCGTTCTGCAGCGTCAAATTGCCGTTGAAATGCAGGTATTTGTGGAGTTTGAGGTCAAGCGTCGCCTCCACGCCCCAGGACCGGGTCGCGACCAGATTGACCTGCTCGGTGAAGCCCCCCAGTCCGTCGTTGATGAAGTTGATCTGCCGGCGATTGTCGAGCTTGGTATAGAAGGCCGCCGCGGTCAGGTTGAACCATGGCTGATCGATCTTGATGCCGCCTTCGACCTGCTTGATGATCTCCGGCGTGTACGAGGCGGGTTGGCCCAAGGCGTTGAAGGTCACCGCACGGATTTCGGGGAAGAAATAGCCGCGCGACGCATTGAGATAAAGACTGACGCGGTCGGTGAGCTTGTAGAGTCCGCCGGCGGCCAACGCCCAGGCGCCGGTCTTGGGATGCGCGGTGAAATTCTTGCCATTGCCCCAGATCACGTCGCGCAGCGCCGGCGCGAGGTTGGGTGTCGTCGAGTCGGTGACGACGACCGAGGTTTGCTCACGACGGATATCGCCGTTGAACCATTCGTAGCGGCCGCCGATGTCGAAGTTGAAGCGGCTGCCGATCTTCATCTGGTCGGCGAAGTAGGCGGCGTAGCGCTCGACCTGGTGCGTGTTGTTGACGTAACCGGCGCCGGCATTGAGCAGGCCGTTCAAGGACACGATCGTCTGCGCGTGGGTAACCGGGTTGGTCACCACCAGATTGACCAGCCGCGGCTGGTTGTTGAACTCGGCGAGATAGGTCGTGGTGACATTGTAATCCCGTGCCCAGGCGTGGCCGTAGAAGCCGCCGAGCGTGAAGGCATGACGGATCGACCCCGTATCCGCCGAATAGGTCAGGTTGAGCTCGGCGGTGGTGTCGTGATTGGGCCGGTTACGGTCGGTGATGCGATTGGCGAACAGCAGCGGACTGGGCGCGAGCGCGCCGCCGCCGGCATAAGTGAACTGCGCATTGGCGAGCGAGCCGAGGCCGCGATTGGTCAAAAAGCTCTGCAGCGTCTCGGGAACGTTGATGAGGCCGTCGCCGTCCGACCACAGGCCGAATTTCGAGGCATATTGCGAATATTTGACCCGGCCGTTGATCGCGAAACCGCTGTCGCCCAACTTCTTGTCGAACGCGAGCGCGACCTGGCCGCCCTTTGCGGCCGCGCCATCGGCGATGCCGGTGGTGAAGCGGCCATTCGGCGTGTTGAAGCCGAGCCCGAGGACTGCTGGCGTCAGGACTTGATAGACGTCCTGGCCGTCATTGCCCGGAATGCGATTGCGCGTCTTCCCGTCGAGCGGGACGGGCAGATAATATTGTGCCTTGTCGTCGATATACTGGCCGTACAGCGTGACCGAGCCGCTATTGTCGGGGAATTCGTATTTGAGGTTGCCGCGGACTTGCCAGCCTTTGGTGGGCAAGCCGGTCTTCACCGGCCCGTCGTCGGTGCGGTACCAGCCCGACACCGCGAAGAACAGATTGTGGCCGAGCGGACCGCTGACCGCGAGGTCGCCCTTGTAACGGCCACGTTCGGCCCATTCGAACTGCGCCGTGCCCTCCAACTGATCGCCGCCGGTCTTGCTGATATAGTTGATCAGGCCGGCAACCGAGCCCGGGCCAAACAAGTTCGACACGCCGCCGCGGACGAATTCGAGCCGCTCGAGACCGAGGTCGTTACGGTAATAGACATCGTAGGCGGTCGAGTTGAGCCCGAAGCTTGAGAGCACCGGCACGCCATCATATTCGAGCGGGGTGAACTGATATTGGCCGCCCGAGGGCAAGCCGCGCACGAAGACATTGGCCGCGACCTCGCCGCCGCCGCCGTCCGCCTTGATCGTCGGGATGGTGTTGAGGATGTCGGCCTGGTTGGTCATGCTGGTGCGCTGCAACTGGCTCGCGTTCATCGTCGTGACCGCTAGCGGCGTGTCGAGCGCTTTGCGGCCCACGCTGGTTGCGGTGACGATGATATCGGGCTGCGGCGCAGTCGCGGTATCGCCGCTGGTATCCTGAGGAGCGGCAGGCGCCGCGTCGGAGGGCGTGGTCTGCGCGGTTGCGGCAACCGGCAGGAGCGCGATCGCGGCAGTCGCCGCCAAAAGCGTGGTACGAAGCTGGGTGTTCATCCTGTCCCCTCCAATTTATGGTCACCTTGCGGTGCGGGCGCTGTTGTCGCGCCATTTGACCCCTAAAGCCTGCTGGTTGCCGGGCCTCGCCGGAAGCCCGTTATGTCGCAACGATATGTTGCGCAGGATGCAACAATGACCTAGCTTCGCGGCCGATGCTCGATCTCGGCGATCTCATGGTGTTCACCAAAGTGGTCGAAACCGAAAGCCTGACGCGCGCCGGCAAGCTCCTCGGCCTGCCCAAATCCACCGTCAGCCGACGATTGTCGCGGCTCGAGGAACATCTCGGCGTGCAGCTGCTTCACCGTTCGACCCGCGCGGTGACGGTGACGCAGGACGGCGCAACCTTTTTCGAATATTGCCTGCGCTCGATCGGCGTGTTGCGCGACGGCGAGCGCGCGTTGCAGAGCCAGGCGCGAGTGCCGCAAGGCGTGGTCCGGATCGCGATCCCTTATGTGCTCGGGCAAAGCCTGGTGGGGCCGCTGCTCGCCGGATTCCTGCAAAACTATCCCGACGTCCGGCTGGTGGCAGTGCTGAGCGACGACGCGGTCGGACTGCTGCGATCGGGATTCGACGTCGCGCTCGCGATCGGGCCGTTCGCCGATAGCGGGCTGATCGCGGTCAAGCTCGGCACCACCGGCTGCGGCGCATTCGCCTCGCCAGGCTATTTCGAGCGCTATGGCCGGCCGCAAAGCCATGTCGACCTGCCACGGTTCGACCTGCTCGCCGCAGGGGAGGCCGACCGGCGCCATCGCTGGACCCTGCGCAACGGCAGTACCGAAGTGACCGTCGAGTTCACCCCCAGATTGCTGTGCAACGACATGATACTGCTGCGCGACGCAGCGCTGGCCGAGCTCGGCATCGCCAATCTGCCCGCATTTCTGTGCAAGCGCGATCTGGCCGAGGGGCGGCTGGTCGAGGTGCTGCCCGGCTGGCAGGCGAGCGATCTCACCTTTTTCGCTCTGTTCGCCGATCCCAAGGGCGTGCCGGTCCGTGTCCGCACGCTGATCGATTATCTGGTCGAGCATCTTCGCCCGACCCTGTCTTGGGATCTCCACTGACAGTTGCGCTTGGCGGAACACAGCGTTCCATCAATCCAGGCTTGGCGGGTTCAAACGGAACGGCCAACCCTTGGCAAGACGACGCCGAACGAGCGAGTGTCACCGCCAAGGAGGGGATTATCAACGACCAGTCTGCCCTGACCGCCACCGGCGGCGCGGCCCAGCGCGACGACCTGCTCGCCTTGTTCGCGGTAGCCGTGCGAGCGGTGTCGGCCGATGCGGCAATGCCGCCGGCGATTCCGGTGTCGCCGCACGGCCGGACGGTGGTTATTGCGGTCGGGAAGGGTGCCGCGGCGATGATGCGCGTCGCTCAGGCGCGATCGAAAGGCCGCGCGGTCGAGGGGCTGGTGGTGACCCGTCATGGCCACGTCCCGGCCGGCACGTCGTGGCCGGGGGTCGAGATCATCGAGGCCGGTCATCCCTATCCCGACGAGAACAGCGTGCGTGCCGCGCACCGAGCGCTTGAGGTCGCGCACACGCTCGATGCCGGCGATCGCCTGCTGGTGCTGTTGTCGGGTGGCGGATCGGCGCTGCTGGCGGCGCCCGCTCCCGGGCTCGATCTCGCCGACAAACAGACGATCACTCGCGCCTTGCTGCAATCGGGCGCGACGATCGAGGAGATCAACCGCGTCCGCAAGCATCTGTCGCTGGTCAAGGGCGGTCGCCTCGCGGTGGCAGCAGGTGCGGCCGCGGTCACCACCTGGATCATTTCCGATGTCCCGGGCGACGATCCGTCGTTCGTGTCGTCGGGGCCGACCGTCGCCGACACCAGCAACCTCGACATGGCGCGGGAGATCATCGAGCGCTACGGCATCGCGCCGTCTCCGCAGGTCGCAGCGGCGCTGAACGATCCGGCCAACGAGACGCCCTCGGCCGATAGCCTGGGCATCGCCGGCAGCGAGACATTGGTGATCGCCCGTGCCCGCGACGCACTTGCCGCCGCCGGTCGGCTGGCGCGCGACAAGGGCTATCAGGTCACCGATATCGGCGACAATATCCAGGCCGAAGCGCGGCATCTCGGCGCCGCGCATGCGGCCTTGTCGCGTCGGCTGGCGCAGGACGGCGCGCGGCGCGTGATCCTGTCGGGTGGCGAGACCACGGTGACGGTGGTCAACAAGGACGGGCGCGGCGGGCGCAACCTCGAATATCTGCTCGCGCTCGCCATCGCGCTCGACGGCGCGCCGGGCATCTGGGCGCTGGCCTGCGACACCGACGGGATCGACGGTACCGAGGATGCGGCGGGCGCGATCATCACGCCGGACACGCTAGCGCGAGCGCGCGAAGTCGGGCTCGACCCTGCGGCATACCTTGCGGCTAACAATGCTTATCTGTTCTTTGATGGCATCGGGGACCTGGTCGTATCGGGCCCGACCCTGACCAATGTGAACGACTTTCGCGCGATATTGATCGACGCGAAGGCTTGAGAGGATTGCCCATGGCGACCAGCCCACCACGCGTGCGCGCCGCTCCGTCCAGCTACCCATGGCTGCTGATCGCTCTGCTCTGGGTGGTGGCGTTCCTCAACGCCGCCGACCGTTCGGTGATCGTCGCGGTGATGCCGTCGATCCGCACCGAGTTCGGGCTGAGCGACACCCAGCTAGCGCTGATCTCCTCGGTGTTCTTCTGGTGCTATGCCGCCGCGGCCTTGTTCACCGGCCGGCTTGGCGACAGCGCACGGCGTACCCGCGTGGTGATATACGGCCTGGTGTTCTGGAGCGTCGCGACCGGCATGGTGCCGTTATCGACCGGCTTCGTGATGCTGTTGGGGCTCCGCGCGGTCGTTGCCTTCGGAGAATCGACCTATTACCCGACCGCTACCGCCCTGATCGGCGACTGGCATGGCCCCGGGATGCGCAGCCGTGCGCTGTCGATCCATCAGACCGCAGTGTTCGCGGGGTCGGGGCTCGGGGCGATCCTCGCCGGCGTGATCGCCGACCATTTCGGCTGGCGCGCCCCGTTCCTGGTCTTCGCCGCGTTGGGGCTGGTCTGGGCGATCGTGCTGGTGCGTATGCTGCGTGACGCGCCGATCCGCCACACCAAGGCCGAACGAGACCGTAACGAAGAGCCCTATGGAGTGGTACTCCGGATCAAGCCGGCGCTGATGCTGTTGGCGGTATTTTTCCTTGCCAATGGCGTCGCCAATGGCGTGACCGTCTGGGCGCCTACTTTCGTCCACGACAAGCTCGGCGAAAGCCTGACCGGATCGGCCTTCTATGGCTCGGCGAGCATCAACATCGCGGGCTTCCTGGCGGTGCCGCTTGGCGGGCTGCTTGCTGACGTCCTGGCGCGGCGCTCGCCGATCGGGCGCTTCTACACGCTGGCGATCGGGCTGGTGATCGCCGCCTTGCTGCTCGCGCCGATGGCCTGGGCGACCTCAGGGTTCGAAGTCGCGGTGGTGTTGATCGGCACGACACTGGGCAAGGGCCTGTTCGACGGCTGCATCTACGCAGCGATGCACGACGTCGTACCGCCGCATGCTCGTTCGACCGCGGTCGGCATGATGACGACCTGTGGCTTCGTTGGTGCGGGTGTCGCGCCCTTGTTCATCGCGGGTGCCTCCAGCACGCTGGGTATGGCGGCAGCGCTCGGATCGCTTGCCGCAATGTACGCGCTCGCCGTCGTCATCCTGCTCGCGACACGCGGCATGACTCGGGCCGCGGTCGAGGCCAATCGCGAACCCGCTACCGCTGAGGAAATAGTCGAATGACCGTTGCGCTCGTCCTGAAGGCTCCGCGCGAGCTCGGTTTCGAGGAAACGCCCGACGCGCCGCCCGGCGCCGACGAGGTGCGTATCGCAACGCTGTTTTCGGGGATCAGCGCCGGCACCGAACTGACCCAGTATCGCGGTACCAGCCCGTTCATGGCGCGGCGCTGGGACGAGGAGCGCCGGCTGTTCGTCGATGGCGAGGCGCCGAGCTGGCCCTATCCGGTCCGCAACCTCGGCTATGAGGAAGTCGGCGAAATCGTCGAGACCGGGACTGCGGTCGCGGACCTGCGGCCGGGCATGCGGGTCTATGGCACATGGAACCATCGCACCCATCACGTCGCGAGCGCCGAATATGCCCGCGATCGGCTGATGCCTGACGACGCCGACCCGCGGATCGGGATCTTCTCGCACATTGGCGCGGTCGCGCTCAACGGCGTCCATGACGCCCGGCTGCGGATCGGCGACACGGTCGCGGTATTCGGGCTTGGCGTGCCCGGCCAGATCGTCGCCCAGGCAGCGCGGGCGAGCGGCGCGCGGGTGATCGGGATCGATCCCGATGCCGGCCGTCGCGCCACCGCTTTGTCGCTCGGGATGCACGACGCGCTTGATCCGAAAGCGGGAAGTGTCGCGGAGACGATCAAGGCGATGACCGGCGGCCGCGGAGCCGACGCGTGCATCGAAGTGTCGGGCGCGCCGCCCGCGCTCGCCGAAGCGATCCGTGCGGTCGCCTATTCCTCGCGCGTCGTCGCGATGGGATTCTTCCAGGGCGAGGTGTCGGGTCTGCGGCTGGGCGAGGAATTTCACCACAATCGCGTCGAACTGATCTGCTCGCAGATCTCGGGCACCGCGCCCGAGGCGATGCACCGCTGGTCGAAGCCGCGGCTGTGGCGCACCGCGATCGAGCTGCAGCATCGCGGAGTCCTCGATCTGTTGCCGCTGATCACGCACACCGCGCCGTTCGAGGAAGCGCCCGACCTGTTCGCGCGGCTCGACGCGGGCGAACCCGGCCTGCTCCAGGCGACGATCGAGTTTCCGCGATGAGGGTGGCATTGCTCGGCTGCGGCGGCATCGCGTCGCGTCACGTCGCCGCGACCAAGGTGCTGGGACTCGATCTGGTTGGCTGCTGCGGCCGCGACCAGGCTCGCACCGACGCCTTCGCCGCCGAACATGGCGGAGAGGCATTCGTCGACCTCGACCGGATGATCGACACCGTCGCGCCCGACTTGCTGATCGTGGCCTTGCCTCCGTTCGTACGCAACGGCGAGATCGAGCACGCCGCGTCGCGCGGGCTACATCTGCTGGTCGAAAAGCCGATCGCGCTTGATATGGCAGCGGCCGAGCGGATGGTCGCGGCGGCCGGCGCGGCGGGCGTCGTCGCGGCGACCGGCTTCATGTACCGGTTCGGCGATGCGGTGCGACGCTGGCGATCGATCGATACCGGTTCGGTCGGGCTCTATGCCGGCGCCTATCATTGCAATGCGCTCCACGCGCCTTGGTGGCGCGAACAGGCGAAGTCGGGCGGCCAGATGCTCGAACAGGTGATCCACCAGATCGACCTCGTCCGTCATCTGGTCGGCGAGCCCGACACGGTGACCGCGCGCCGCGCCAACCTCTTCCATCACGACGTGCCGGGTTATGACATCGAGGACGTGTCGGCGATCCTGTTCGGCTGGGACGACGGGCGCATCGCCACGATCAATGCCTCGAACATCGCGACCCCCGGTCTGTGGCACAAGGAATGGGCGATCTATGCCGAGCGCATGACCGGCCGGTTTACCAGCTGGAACGAGGCGGTGCTGACGCCGACAGCGCAGGGCGCCGAGGCCGAGATCGTCGCGGGCGCGAGCGACCCCTTCGCGGCGCAACTTGCCGACGTGGTCGGCGCGATCCGCGAACACCGCGCACCAGCGATCACCCTGCGCGACGGCGCGGAGACGTTGCGCCTCGCCCTTGCCGCGCTCCAGTCAGCCGACGAACGTCGGGAGATCCGGCTTGCTCGCTGATCTCGACCGTCGCGGCATCGCCTTCTCGACGCCGCAGCCATTGCTGGATAGCGCGGTTCCGCCGCATGGCACGCCGATCGTCGAGCCCGGTCGGATCGTCTGGCCGCTCGACGCCGGAGGATCGATCGCACTGGCGATCGCCCGTGATGGCGACGCGATCAGCCTCGACGTGTCGGCGACGGCCATCGACCGCGCGATCGACAGCATAGGGCTGCGCTTCGAGGAAGTCCGTGGTGTGCGGCGCTATCTGCGCAATGGCTATCAGAGTTGGGACGGAGCCTATTTCGTCGCGCCCGGAACGCCGCCTGGCGATGGCCCGCCGGCCAAGGCGCCGACACTGGGCTTCGCGATGACGGCCTTGCTGCCGGAAGGTGAGGGCGCGGTACTACTCGGCTTCGACCGACACGACCGGTACCAGAGCCGCTTCGGGTTCGGCGGCACCGCCGAGACGCTGACGATCGATGTCGAGACGCTGCTCGACCGCACCGGCGAGACCCGCGGCGAAACGCTCTATCTGTTCGATGGCGACGCGGTCGAGGCGACGCTGCGCCGCTGGTCGCAGCGCGTTGCCGCCGCCGCCCCGCTCCCGCCGCGCGTGCCCGACCGCCGGCTGACCGGTTGGTGCTCCTGGTACAATCTCTATGCGGCGATCGACGAAAGCGTGATCCGCGAGCATCTCGCGAGCGCACGTGCCTATCGTGATGCGCAGCAGGTACTGCTTGAGATCTTTCAGATCGACGACGGGTTCACGCCCGAAATGGGCGACTGGCTCGACGTGAAGCCGCAATTCGCGCGAGGCATGAAGCCGCTCCTCGACGAGGTCGCGGCGGCCGGGTTCCGCCCGGGCCTGTGGATCGCGCCGCTGCTCGTCGGCAATCGCAGCAAGCTGTTTGCCGCGCGTCCCGACTGGGTCGTGCAGAACATCGCGACGGGCGGGCCGCTCGTCGCGATGGAATTCTATGGTGAATTCCGCTGGCACAAGAGGTCGGAGGAATATTACGTTCTCGATGTCACCCATCCCGACGCCGCCGCCTATCTCGCCCAGGTCATTCGCACCTGGGTCGGGGAGTGGGGCGCGCGCTACATCAAGGCCGACTTCCTGCTCCATGGTGCCGAATATGGTCCCGAGCGCGCGCGCTGGCATCGGCCGGGCCTGTCGCGCATCGCGATCTGGCGGCACATGATGACGATCCTGCGCGAGGCGGCGGGCGAGGATGTGATTATCGCCGGCTGCGGCTGCCCGCTTTGGGCGTCGATCGGACTGGTTGACGCGGTGCGGATCGGACGCGACGTCGGGGTGACCTGGAATGGCGATTATTCCGCCGAAAGCCTGCTGCGCGATCTCCAGACCCGCAACCATGCGAATGGCGTGCTGTGGCAGGCCGATCCCGATTGCGTGCTGCTCCGCGACCGCTTCCACTATCTGACCGACGACCAGGTCGAAACGCTCGCGCACTTCGGTGCCGGCTGCGGCGGCGTGCTGATGACGAGCGACGATTTGGCGGCGCTCAGCCCGCGACGCGTAGCGCTGTTCGCGGATTTGCTGAGGCGCCCCTCCATAGGGTGCGACTTTCCGTTGCTGGGGATCACCGAGGGGTCGGTCGAACAACATGTCCGCCGTCCCGACGGTTCGATCGAAATCCTGCAAATGAATGTGCAGCAGGTAGCCGATTAGACCCCGTAGGGGTGTCACGGCATCAGCCGCTTACGTCCCTGCGACAGGTGCCAGCGCATCGCGAGCGCTGCGCCGTCGGCGTCCTGAACCCGGATCGCTTCGACGATCATCTGGTGTTCCGACAGCATCGCATTGATCGCCTCGGGCGGGCGCGACCGGGATATGTCGACACCCGCTTTCATAACTCGGTCGATGTCCGCGAACATATGGTCGAACGCGGAGACGAAGGCGGGATTGCAGGTGCCGAGCACGATCGCGCGGTGGAGCGCCATATCCTCGAGATGTGCCGATCCACTCGACAGCAGGGCGTTTTCAAGGCGGGCCATCTCCTGCTCGATGACCTGCATCTGCTCGGCGGACCGGCGCGCGGCCGCGAGCCGCGCCGCCTCTGCTTCCAGGACGAAGCGCACCTCATAGCTGCCGAGCGTCGCGGACAGCTCCTCCATCGGCATATGCGCGACCAACCGCTCCGACGGACGCCGCTTGACGAACGAACCGGCGCCTCGCCGCGCTTCGGTGATGCCATCGGCGGCCAATCGAACCAGCGCTTCGCGGACGATCGTGCGCGACATCCCGAACATCTCGGCCAGCCCGGCTTCCGACGGCAGACGGTCGCCGACCTCCAGATGGTCCTGATCGATGATCGCGACGATGCCCGTATAGGCGCGGTCGGCGAGGCGGCCCTCGCTCATCTTTGCCGCACCGAACTTTTCGGAGTCTGCCCGGTCACAGGAGGTAGCTCCCGCCAAGCACGCAGACCAGACCGACCACCGATACGACCGTCTCCAAAACCGACCAGGTGCGAAACGTGTCGGTCGTACTGGTGCCGAGATATCCCTTTACCAGCCAGAACCCCGGATCGTTGACGTGCGAGAAGAACACCGATCCAGCCCCGATCGCCAGCACTACCCATTCCGGCGAGGTGCCGCTGCTCGCGACGACCCCGGTCATGATACCCGCGGTCGTGATCGTCGCCACCGTGGCCGAGCCCGTCGCCAGCCTTATGCCCACCGCGACCAGCCAGGCGAGCACGATCGGCGACAAGGCGCCGCCCGCTGCGACCCTGGCCAACAGGTCCGAGAGCCCGGCGCTCACTAGCACTTGCTTGAGCGCGCCGCCCGCACCGATCGACAACAGGATCGTGCCCGCCGGCTTCATCGCCTCTGCCCAGATGGTCGCTTGCACCGACGCATCACGAACTCGCCGCCCGAACAGCAGCGGCAGTGCGACGAGATTGGTCAACAGCAGCGCGAACACCGGGTTGCTCGCGAAGGTCAGCCAGCTGGCGGATGCGGCGGCGCCGGCTGGAAGCAAGGCTGGGATCTGGCCCGCCGCGATCAGCACCACCGGCATCAGGATAACCGCGAGCGATACCCCCTGCGGTGGCGCAGCTTGCAGGGGCGCGCCAAGCTCGATCGACGGCGCGGTAAGCGTGATCCCGGGTGAGGTGAACCGCGACAGCAACGGCCCGGCGATGATCGCCGTGGGGATCGCCACGATCACGCCATAGAGAATGGTCCGCCCGAGATTGGCGTTGAGTGACGTGACGGCGAGGAGCGGCCCCGGATGTGGCGGGACGAGCGCATGGACCACGGACAGGCCGGCAAGGGCGGGGAGCATCAGCCGCAGTTTCCCGGCATCGCCGTTCCTGTCCTCGGGAAGGTTAGCCGCGGCGGTTGCGAGGATGGGCAACAGGAGCACCAATCCCGTCTCGAAAAACAGCGGCAGCCCGATGACCAACGCGACCAGCAAACTCGCCCAGGGCGCGCCCGCATTTCCCGCGAGCTTCAAGCCGGCCCGCGCCAGCGAGGCGGCGCCATCCGACAGTTGAAGCATCGCGCCCAGCGACAGGCCGAGCGCGACCACCAGGCCCGTTCCGCCCAGAATATCGCCGCCGCCCTTTTGCACCGCCGCCGCGGTGGCCAGGGGCGACATGCCGACACACAGGCCGGCGACGAACGCGCCGCATAACAATGCGATGAACGGGTGCAGCCGGCCCTTGACGATCAGGACGACGGACAGGCCGATCCCGAACACGGCCGACAGAATGAGGCGGATATCTTCGGGAGTCATCGTGGCGCTTGCCCGTATCGGGTCGGCATGCGGTTCGCAGTTCTCGCGCAAGCAACGTCGTTCGGCATGCGCCCTCCCTCCGATATGCTGTTTGGTTGTTAGACCAGCTTTATCCGAGGGCTGCTGTATGACAGATGTGGTTCGATCGCCACGAGGAAGGCTTGTTGGCTCTCAAATCGTCGTGAATAGCTGAAATCTGTCCAACCAATCCGGCTCTCCCCTATTGGGAGCGGCTTGGGCCGAATGAGAGGAAATGTATCGTGGGCATCGAGCAGAATCGGGCAGCGGCCAGCGATGGTGATGAACCGCGCGACAACATTGCGGCGGCTGCTCCTGCATTGCTCCTTTCCCGGCGCGCGCTGGTCGGTACCGCAATTGCGCTCGGCGCGCTCCCTTCCGAGCTCCTTGCGCAAGGCCCGACCAAGCTGATTGCCGGCACCTATGCTCGCGAAGGCGGCCCCGGCCTTGTGCCGCTGACGGCAAGTAGGGGTGGCTGGGTGGCGGGTCGCCCGTTTAGCACAATCCGCAACGCGTCGTTTGGCGTACGCGCCGTCGGGAACGGCGTTCGATACTTGCTCGACGAACAGGAAAAGGGGCGGGTCGGCGTTTACGACCGAGACTTGCGGCCTTTGGGGGACTTCTCCACGCTCGGTGCCGATCCTTGCCACGCCGCCCTCAGTCCAGACGGCGGCATGTTGGCCGTGGCCAATTACTCCAGCGGAAGCGTCGCCGTGTGGCGGATCGATCGAAACACCGGTCGTCCAACGGGGGAAGCCCATCTGGCAGTACATACCGGTAGCGGCCCTAACCGTGCGCGGCAGGCGGGCCCGCATGCGCATTGGGTGGGTTTTGCGATGGGCGGGAAGCTGCTGCATGCCGTCGACCTAGGTGCAGATGCGATCTTCGCGCACAGATTGGATCCGCGAACGGGTGCGATCGTCTCCAGCTCGCTCGCCTATCGCGCACCAGCTGGGTCGGGTCCGCGCCATCTTGCCCGCCACCCGCGCCTAAAGATCGCCTATTTGGTCTCCGAATTGGCTAATACGGTGACGGTCCTCACGGCCCAGCTCGACGGCACATTTGCCGCGAAGGGGTCCGTTTCCACCTTGCCGGCAGCGTTCGCCGGACCCTCGACCGCCGCCCACATCGCGCTCAATAGCAGCGGCACGCGGCTGTACGTCTCCAATCGCGGCCACGACAGCATCGCGGTGTTCGCGATCGACGCGGCCGGCGGATTGACCCTCCTGCAGCATGCCGGCTCGGGCGGGCGAGGTCCGCGCTTGTTCCTGTTGGTCGAGGAGCGGGGAGAGATGCTGGTCGCCAACCAGCGATCGGGGAATGTTTCCCGGCTCCCGCTGGGTAAGGACGGACGCCTCGGCGTTGCTGCCCACGGCACGGCAATTCCCAGTGTGGTGTTTCTATCCGCGTAAGCAGGGTTTAGTGCCAAGGTCGGCTGCTCGGCTGTCTGCCTGTGGGCGTTATGCGCGCTGATCTTGGCCAGGCGAGAAAATCCGCGTCGCACGAGAAGAGAATCGCTACATGGTGCCTATCGCCGGGACCGTGAGATCTGGTTTCTCGAGCCCAATTAACTTGCGAAGCTCAACAGCTGCCGCGCCAAAATCTGCGCCGTTTGCGACTGCGTCCGGTGAGGCGAATCACTCAACGAACTGTTGGTTTAGCCTGCGCGCAGCGGAAGGAATCGCGCACAATCGTCCTGCGCCATCCAAATAAATCGGAAAAACGCAAATTAGACGCGAATTAGGGGTGTTGCGATTGGCACCTAATGTTCCCAGCTAAGTCATTGAAAAGCTGGTGACCCCTACGGGAATCGAACCCGTGTTTCAGCCGTGAAAGGGCCGCGTCCTAACCGCTAGACGAAGGGGCCGAGCGTGTCGGCGCGGGGGAGCGGTTAGGGAAAGCGAGGCGTCCGGTCAAGCGTTGTGCGCGTTTGTCGCCCTCAATCCGCCCAGGCGGCGTCGTCGAGATGCAGTTCGGCGGCCGGGCGCGATCCCCAGTCGTCGACCTTGGGACGGCCGGCGAGCCATAATTTGCGATCCCGCGGCGCCTGTAACAGCGTCTGGCCGAGCAACGTATCGGCCGAGCGGAACGCCATCGCCTTGAGGCTGCGGCCGTCGTCGCCGGCGACGATAGCGCGGACATGGCCATTGCCGACTACGTCGACGCGAATGATCCGGAACGGTCCGGCGGCAACGCGCGGCGCCGGCCAGCCCATGCCATAGGGGCCGCCGGCTTCTATTGTCTCGCACAGGCCGGGGGTCACGCCGCCCGGCGCGAGCAGGGCGTCGACCAGCAAGGCACGGTCCTCGCGCGCCAGCGCCACCACGGCGGCGAGACGTTCTTCGAGGAACGCGGCAAATTCGGGAATGCGGTCCCCCTCGATCGTCAGCCCCGCCGCCATAGCGTGGCCGCCACCGGCGACGAGCAGACCCATCTCCTTCGCCGCCAGCACAATGGCGCCGAGGTCGACGCCGGTAATCGATCGGCCGGATCCCTTGCCTGTGCCGGCGTCGTCCACTGCGATGACGATGGCGGGAATCCCGAGCTTTTCCTTGAGCCGTCCCGCGACGATGCCGATCACGCCGGGATGCCAGCCTCGGCCGGCGACCACGGCGACGGCGCTGCCATGGGGCAGCAGCTCGGCCTGTTCCTGCACGATCGATTCGATCGCACGGCGCTCCTCGTTGAGGCGGTCGAGTTCGGCGGCGATAGTGCGCGCTTCGTTGACGTCCTCGGTAGTGAGCAACCGCACGCCGAGATCGGCGCGCCCGACGCGACCGCCCGCGTTGATCCGCGGGCCCAGTGCGAAGCCGAGGTCGCTGCAGGTCGGGGCGCGGGTCAGTCGCGACGCCTCGACCAGCGCGGCAAGGCCGACATTGCCGCGTTGTGCCATCACCTTCAGGCCCTGGGCCACGAACGCGCGGTTGAGGCCCTTCAATTGCGCGACGTCGGCAACCGTGCCGAGCGCGACCAGATCGAGCAGGTCGAGCAATTTCGGTTCGGCCCGGCTGGCGAAGAAGCCGCGACCCCGCAACTCACGCAGCAACGCCGCACCGAGCAGAAAGGCTACGCCCACCGCCGCGAGGTGGCCATGGGCGGCGCCGTCGCCCTCATCGAGCCGATTGGGATTCACCAAAGCATGCGCATGGGGCAGCGCGGCGGCGCATTTGTGATGATCGACAACGATCACGTCGACCCCGGCCTCGCGCGCCATGTCGAGCGCTTCGAACGCCTGTGCGCCGCAATCGACCGTGACGATCAGGGAGGCGCCGCCGCTCGCGATCCGCACCAGCGCCTCGCCAGACGGGCCGTATCCTTCCATCAGGCGGTCCGGGATATAGGCAGCCGGTGCGAGGCCCAGGTCGCGCAGCAACCGGATCATCAGCGCCGCCGAGGTCGCGCCGTCGACATCGTAATCGCCGAATATCGTGACCTGTTCGTTCGTTTGGACAGCGTCGGCCAAGCGACGCGCGGCTTTGTCCATGTCGTTGAAGATCGAGGGGTCGGGCATGAACCCGCGAATGCTTGGCGACCGATTCGCCTCGATCGCCTCGCGTCCCACGCCGCGCGAGAGCAGCAATTGCGTCACCAGATCGTCGGGCTGGAATCCCGGATCGCGCGCGTCGGCAGCCAAGGCGCGCCATCGCCAGGCCTGGCCGAGAAACGATCGTGAGATGCCGGCGACATGATCCATTGCCAGCGGCTTAGCCGTGCGAGGTCCGGTAGGCTAGGCGGCTTACGGCGAGCGGTCGCCAGACCTCAAAGTTGGGTGATGTGCGTGCCGGCCCGACTGCGGTCGATTTTCCAGCCTGACAGCGTCCATACCATGGGCCGACTGCAACCGGCGCATTCGCCGATATATCGGCCGTCTTCCGGCCGGGAACTGGCCGGGTCGCGACGGTGCATTCCGACAGCGCACCCCAATAATTGCCACGACATTACGCCTACACCTTGTCCCGCACGCTCCGCTAAACGTATCCGGTGCAATTGGAGTTCCGGCGCTGCGGTATTTCGCTCGCCATCGTACCCGATAATGAGTCGCGCCCAGCGTGCGGTACCGCGCGGCGGTTTTAGTAGACCGCCCAATCGTTCTCGCGGAACCACTTGGTGATGATGTATTTGACGCCCTTCACCACCGGCATGCCTTCGTGCAGCGTCAATGTGTTAGGACTGCCATCGGGGTTCATGTTGTTCCAGGCGAGCAACAGGCCGCGGCGGGGCGCGACGCGCAGCCCGGCTTGCGGGAACCAGGTCGCG
Source organism: Sphingomonas asaccharolytica NBRC 15499 (assembly GCF_001598355.1). Taxonomy (GTDB): domain Bacteria; phylum Pseudomonadota; class Alphaproteobacteria; order Sphingomonadales; family Sphingomonadaceae; genus Sphingomonas; species Sphingomonas asaccharolytica. Next base: position 40,653 of record NZ_BCYU01000017.1, on the reverse strand, counting down.
CCGCCTTCCGCGACATCGTTCAGATAGATCATCGCGGTCCAGGTACGCTGGCCGCCGGTCCGCTTCATCTCGGCCCAATATTTCTGGTTTTCGTGGAAGAAATCGTGGTGTGCGCGGAAATGCTGGCCGGGTGCATAGCGCTGCCCCTGCATCGTCTCGCCTTTCGCCGGCGGGATGCCGAGCAGATTGGCGATGGAGGTGTCGATCGGCGCGACATCGGGCGAATAGCGATCCATGTCGCAGCTCTCGCTGGTTCGGAACCCGTAATCCTCGCGGTCGGCCAGCAATGTCGACGGACGGCGGTTGCCGTCGATGATCCTGATCAGCATCTCGCACTGCGCGGGAGTTAGGAAGTTCATGTAATAATAGGCTTGCGCCGCGCCGACCATCGCCGCCTGGACGTTGGGATTGGCGTCCAACCGCGCCGCTACTTCACTCCCGACGCGACCGCGCTCCTTCGAGGTGCCGCCTGAGGGGCTCTTCTTCCTGCCGAACATGGCGGGGTTTCTTCGCGTCTCGCGCAAAAAAGGCAAGGGCCCGGAGACGAATCTCCGAGCCCTTACCCTCACGTGACGACCCACTTACCAGAAGATGTCGTAAACCGTGTCGACCACTTCGCCCGTATAGATGTCCACGAGCAGGGCGTCGTTGTAATAGCGCACCCAGCGATACGGCCCGTCGACCTCCGGCAGTCGATAATCATACGGGTCGTCGATCCAATAGCTCTGATTGAACAGGAGCGAGTCGAGGATCACGCCGGTCGAGAAGCGACGATAGCCGTAGCTCCAGCCGTAAGGCGCATAATAACGCGGCAGCCGATAGGCGTTGCGGTTGGACGACCGGTAATGCTGCCAGTCATAGCGGTTGTCGTTGCGCCATCCGCGATTCCAGCTGCCGCCGCGATCGTTTCCGCGCCAGCGATTGTCGCCGCCGCGCCAGTTGTTGCCGTTCCAGCTGCGGTTGTCGCCGCGATTGCCCTGCCAGTTACGGTCCTGGCGATTGTCGCCGCCGCTCCAATTACGACCGTCCCGATTGTCGGTACCGCCGCGATTGCGCCAGTCACGATTGCCGTCGCCGCCGCGGTTGCGCCAGTCGCGATTGCCGTCGCGTTGGCCCTCCAGGCGCGGAGCGGGAGCCGGGGTCACGGCCCCTCCATTGCCGTCGCGCTGGCCGCGATAGCCACGCCAGCCGCCATTGTCGCCGCCCCAGCGGCCGCCGCCGCGTGCTTGCGGATTGGCATTGGGAACGGCAGGCGTGGTCGCCCCGCCATTGCCACCGCGCCAACCGCCATTGCCGCCGCCGTTCCACCGGGGAGCCGGAGCGGGGGCAGGCGCCGGGGCCGGCGTCGGAGACGCGGTACCGCCATTGTTGCGGCCGCCATTGCCGCCATTATTGCCGCGCCAGCCGCCATGGTCGCCGCGCGATTGATTCGAGTTCGCGCCGGCATCGCCGCCGCGACCGCGCCAGCCGCGATCCTGCGCCGAGGCGATCGCGGGCGTCATTGCCGCCGCGGCCATCAGCGCGATGAGAATAGTCTTGCGCATTAAATTTCTCCACTCGCCGGCGCACATGCCGGCCCAACGATAGTCGGGTTCTAGGCGAGTCGCACTGATCCTTTCCTGAATTGGTCTGACAGCCAAATGAAAGAATTGGCTAGGGCGTCGGGGTCAGCGCGGGCACGACCCGGGCCGCGTCTTTCGGATCGATTCCCGGTCGCGGTCCGGTCGCGACGGTGTCGTCGCCGCGCTGGATGCGCCCCGCGCGCTGGATCGCCTCGACCAATCGGGGATAGACGCCGCAGCGACAGATATTGGCGATGCTCTGGCGGATCTGCTCCTCCGACGGCCGCGGATTGTTCCTGAGCAACACCGACGCGGCCATGATCATCCCCGGGATGCAGAACCCGCACTGGCTGACATTCTCGGCGAGGAACGCCACTTGGATCGGATGGCTGCGGTCGTGCGACAAGCCTTCGATGGTGGTGACGACACTGCCTTCGATCGATCCGATCGGCACCAGGCACGATTTCTTCGCCGCGCCGTCGATGTCGACGATGCACGCGCCGCAATGTCCGGTGCCGCAACCATATTTGGTCCCGGTCAGGTTGGACGCGTCGCGCAATGCCCACAGCAAAGGCGTTGCGGGGTCCATGCGGTATTCGACCGGCTGATTGTTGACGGTGAACTTGGTCACGCACGAAATGTAGGCGGAAACGCGCCGTTTCCGCCAGCGGCATTGTTGCGCGGCCGGGCGGGGGCGATATCCCCTCGATGACTTTACCCTCTTTGTTCATTCCGCACGGCGGCGGCCCTTGCTTCTTCATGGATCCCGACGGTGGCCCGTCGGATCCGATGTGGCAGCCGATGGAGCGCTATCTCGCCGGGCTGATCGACAGCCTGCCCGAACGGCCGCGCGCGATCCTGCTGGTGTCGGGTCACTGGGAAGAGGACGAGATAACGGTCCATACCGGCGCGCGGCCCGAGCTGTTGTTCGACTATTACGGCTTTCCCGAACACACCTATCATCTGCGCTGGGACGCGCCGGGGGCGCCGGATGTTGCACAACGCGCGGCGTCCTTGTTGCGCGACGCAGGTTTCGCAACGCGCGAGGAAAATACGCGCGGCTGGGACCACGGCGTCTTCGTTCCGATGAAGGTCGCGGTGCCGGATGCGGACATTCCCCTCGCGCAGATATCGCTGCGGGCCGATCTCGATCCCACCGACCATATCGCGATCGGTCGCGCGCTCGCACCGTTGCGCGACGAAGGCGTGCTGATTATCGGGTCTGGAATGAGCTTCCACAATCTGCGCGCGCGCGGTTCGGCGGCAGTCGCGCCGTCGGCTGAATGGGACGCAGCGTTGACGGAGGCGGTGACGGACCCTGACCCGACGCGCCGTGCGGAACGGGTCGTTGGGTGGCGGACGCTGCCGCATGCGCAATTCGCCCATCCGCGCGAGGAACATCTCTTGCCGCTGATGGTGGCATTGGGCGCAGGCGGCGACGGACAAGCGGTGCGCGACCATACCAGCAACGTGCTCGGCTGGGCCGTTTCGGGCTACCGCTTCGGTTGAGAGCGTTCTCAACTCTGTTCACTAGGCGATTGCGGTCGCCGCCCAGCTAGGCCATCAAGGCGCTCCAAACCGGTTTCAGACCGGACCCCAGGGAGAGTGCTTTTCATGGTTATGGACACGAGCGCGCCGGCGACGGGCGACACGCATCAGGGGGTGAACGCACCCGGCCTGCAGGTGTTCGTCTTCGCGTTGTTCTTCATCTTCGGCGGCATCACCAGCCTGAACGATGTCATCATCCCGAAGCTGAAAGAGCTGTTCACGCTCAATTACACGCAGGCGATGCTGGTGCAGTTCTGCTTCTTCACCGCCTATGCCGTGATCGGCATTCCGGGCGCGATGCTGGTCAAACGGATCGGTTATATGCGCGGCGCGGCGGCCGGGTTGCTGACGATGATGGTGGGCTGCCTATTATTCATCCCTGCGTCCAGCACCGCTACATATGCCCTCTTCCTGTTCGCGCTGTTCGTGCTCGCAACGGGCGTCGTGCTCGTCCAGATTGTGGCGAACCCGCTGATCACCTTGCTCGGAAAACCGGAAACGGCGTCGAGCCGGCTTACCTTCGCGCAGGCGTTCAATTCACTGGGGACGACGATCTTTCCGATCGTGGGTGCGATCCTGATTCTCGGAAGCCTCACCAAAGTCAGCGCCGCGGACCTCTCGGGCCCAGCGCTCGATGCTTATCGCACCGCCGAAAGCCAGGCGATCGTCCACGGCTATCTTGGGCTGGCGGTAGCGTTGGCGATCGTCGCCGCGGTCGTGTGGATGTTCCGCAACAAGCTGAAGGGCGAAGCGCATCAGACCGGTGGAGGGTTCGCCGGCATCGATCTGCTTGCGCGTCCGCGCTTCGCTTTCGGCGCGCTGTGTATCTTCCTCTATGTCGGTGCCGAGGTTTCGATCGGATCGCTGATCGTCAATTATCTCAAGCAGTCCAGCGTGATGGGCTTGTCCACCGAATCGGCGGGCAAGTTGATCTTCGTCTATTGGTTGTGCGCGATGATCGGTCGCTTCATTGGCGCGGTGGTGTTGCGGTTGGTCAGCCCGGGCAAAGTCTTGGCCGGCGTGGCGGTCGGCGCGATCGCGCTGCTCCTGGTATCGACGCACACGACGGGCACGACGTCAGGGTACAGCTTGTTGCTGATCGGCCTGATGAACTCGATCATGTTTCCGACGATCTTCACGCTCGCCTGCGAAAAGCTGGGTGCAAGGGCGGCTGACGGCTCGGGGATCATCAATGTCGCGATTTTCGGCGGCGCGGTGCTGCCGGTCGCGACTGGTTTTCTCGCCGACACGACGGGCAGCCTTGCGCTGGCGCTGATCCTGCCGGGCGTCTGCTATGCGATCATTACCGCGTTCGGCATCTATGCGCGCAATCCCGCGCAGGATTATGCTGACGCCTGATTAGGTCGAAAATAGGGGCCGGCGATGCGAGCAGGAATGTCCTTGGCGATCGTGATGTCGATGATCGCGCCTGCGGCCATCGCGGCACCGGCGGATCTGCCGCTGGCCGGCGCGAACAGCAGCAAGGCGACAACGCTGCGACGCGGGCAATCTGCCCGCGTCGAGCTGCAGACCAATGCCAGCACGGGCTATACGTGGAAGGTCGACGCCGATCGCGGTGTCAGCGTCACGCTCGTCACAACGGTCGCCACACGACCCGGCATGGTAGGTGCGCCGTCGCTCGCGACTTATCGCATCATCGGCACCAGGCGAGGCACGTACCGGATCGTGTTCCGGTACATGCGACCCTGGGAAGGAAAAGCGGTCCGGACGCTGACGTACATCGTCCGGATCGTCTGATCCTCCGTCCGCCGATGCTCAAGCCGGCTTGGCGCCCGGCGTTCCGCATTTCACGAAATGGCCCTTCGCGTTGCGGCATTTGCCGGTGGCGGCGGGCTTGGGCTTGGGACAGGCGATGAAGTGACCTTTGGCGTCACGGCACCGGTTGGCGGCCATCGATGGCGTCGCGACCATCGCGACAGCGGCAAGCGCGAAAGCGATCCGTAGCATAAACGACTTCTCCTGCCCCCATGAGTGGGAGGCTGAGACTGCGCCCGATGCCGACCGTGCGCAAGTAGGACGAGCAGACTCTAGAACGCCGCGATGCCGGTGATCGCGCGGCCGAGGATCAGCGCATGGACGTCGTGCGCGCCTTCATAGGTATTGACCGTCTCCAGATTCATCAGGTGGCGCATCACCTGATATTCGCCCGAAATGCCGTTGCCGCCATGCATGTCGCGGCTCATCCGCGCGATATCGAGCGCCTTGCCTACGTTGTTGCGCTTGACGATCGAGATCATCTCGGGCGCGAACTTGCCCTCGTCCATCAGCCGCCCGACACGCAGCGACGCCTGCAGCCCGAGCGCGATCTCGGTCTCCATGTCGGCGAGTTTCTTCTGGAACAACTGGTTGGCGGCGAGCGGCTTGTCGAACTGCCTGCGGTCGAGTCCGTATTGACGGGCGGCATACATGCAGAATTCAGCGGCGCCGAGCGACCCCCAACTGATCCCGTAGCGGGCGCGGTTGAGGCAGCCGAACGGTCCCTTCAGCCCCTGAACCTCGGGCAGTAGCGCATCTTCGCCGACCTCGACCTCATCCATCATCACCATGCCGGTGATCGACGCGCGCAGGCTCAATTTGCCCTCGATCTTGGGCGCGCTGAGGCCTTTCATGCCCTTTTCGAGCACGAAGCCGCGAATGCCGCCGCCATGCGCGTCGGACTTGGCCCAGATCACGAACACGTCGGCGATCGGCGAATTGGAAATCCAGGTCTTGGCGCCCGACAAAGAATAACCGCCAGCGGTCTTGGTCGCCCGCGTCGTCATGCCACCCGGGTCGGAGCCCGCATCGGGCTCGGTCAGGCCGAAACAGCCGATCCACGCGCCGCTCGCCAGCTTGGGCAGATACTTATGCTTCTGCTCCTCCGAGCCGTAAGCGTAGATCGGGTACATGACGAGGCTCGACTGGACGCTCATCATCGATCGATAGCCGGAGTCGATCCGCTCGACCTCGCGAGCGACCAGGCCGTAGGACACGTAATTCGCGCCGACGCCGCCATATTCCTCCGGGATCGTCGGTCCCAGCAGACCTAGCGCGCCCATCTCGCGGAAAATCTCCGTGTCGGTGGTCTCGTTGGCGAAGGCGTCGATGATGCGCGGTGCGAGCTTGTCCTGGGCATAAGCGCGCGCGGTATCGCGGATCATCCGTTCGTCCTCGCTCAACTGGTCGTCGAGCAGGAACGGATCTGCCCAATCGAAATGCGCCATGCCAGCCATGATAATCTCCTCGTCTCCCACCGCATTGTCCCGCCCGGCGGCTTGAGGCAAGGGGGTGACATGAGCTTTCGTCCCCGCCGCAGCGCGCTGTTCCTGCCCGCGAGCAATCCGCGCGCGATCGAAAAGGCGAGGGGACTCGCCGCCGACGTCGTAATCCTCGACCTGGAGGATGCCGTCGCGCCGGACGCGAAAACTACGGCGCGCGAGGCGGCGATAACGGCAGCCGGCCAAGGGTTCGGGACGCGCGAAGTGGTGATCCGGGTGAACGGCCTCGACACCGAATGGGGCGCGGCGGACCTGGCGGCGGTGCGGGGGCCGGGGGCTACCGCGTTGGTGCCCAAGATACGCAATGCGGGCGACATCCGAACATGCCGCGATCATCTCGGTTCCGAAACGCCGCTCTGGGTAATGATCGAGACGTGCGAGGCGCTGGGCCGGTTGCAGGATATCGCCGAGGCCGATGTGCAGGGATTCGTGCTTGGCGTGAACGATCTGGCGCTCGAGCTCGGCGCGCGGCCGGGATCGGATCGCGCCTGGCTGGCGCCGGTCCAGGCAATCATGCTGGCGGCGGCGCGGTCGCGCGGGCTGGTCGCGCTCGATGGCGTTTGCAACGACTTTTCGGACGACGCACGGCTCGATGCCGAATGCGGGGCAGCGGCGGCGATGGGATATGACGGCAAGTCTCTGATCCATCCCCGCCAGATCGACATCTGCAATGCCGCTTTCGGTCCGGATGCTGCGGCGATCGAATGGGCGACGCGCGTACGCGACGCGTTCGCCAATAAAGATGGTGGGGTGATCCAGGTCGACGGCAAGATGGTGGAAGCGCTGCACCTCGTTCAGGCGGAGCGGATTTTGGGGATGGTGTCGTGAGAATAGCAGGCGTCGAGCTCGGCGGAACCAAGTGCGTGTGCGTATTGTCGCAGGACGGCGCTACCATCGTCGAGGCGCGGCGGGTCGACACGACCGATCCTGACACGACGATGGCGGCGATAGAGGAAGCGCTCGACCAATGGCGTGGGTTCGATACGATCGGCATTGCGAGCTTCGGGCCGATCGGGATCGACACCACTGCCGCCAGCTTTGGCCATATCACCGCGACGACCAAGCCGGGCTGGGCCAACACCGATGTCGCGGGGCGATTGCGGCGCCGCTACAATGTGCCCATTGCCTTCCACACCGATGTTGTTGGCGCCGGCCTGGCCGAGGGCCAGTGGGGCGCTGCCAGGGGACTGCGCGACCACGCTTATATCACTATCGGCACCGGCGTGGGCGTCGGCTTGATCAGCCAGGATAAGCCGGTGGTCGGTCTGACTCACCAGGAATTGGGCCATGTCCGTCCGGTGCGGATGGCCGGCGACGATTGGCCGGGCATATGTTCGTTTCACGGCGATTGCGTCGAGGGATTGGCGTCGGGTCCAGCGATCAAGGCACGCGCCGGCGTTGCCGCCAACGAGATTGCCGAGCATTCGCCGATCTGGCCGCAGATCGCGCATCCGATCGCGCAGCTTTGTCATACCCTGGTGCTGACCGGCATTCCGCGCCGGATCGTCTTCGGTGGTGGCGTGGCGCTCGGCGTGCCCTGGCTACTGCCGATGGTGCGCCGGATGCTGGATGAAAGTCTGGGCAGTTATGGCGATCGCTCGCTGCTCGGCGATCTCGACGCCTATGTAGTCCCGGCGGCATTGGGCGCCGAAGCCGGGCCACTCGGCGCGATCCTGCTGGGGCAGCACGCGCTCACATAGAAAAGATCGTTTACGGCGCCTTAACCTCGTCCGCTTACGCCTCCTCAATGACCTTGGGACGTCGTGTACGTCCCGCCAAGCGAGGGACTGCGCGCGGTGCGAATTCTGATCGTCGACGACGAACCGGCAATGCATGATTCCTACCGGCACTGCTTTGAGCCGGTGGTAACCAATCATGACGCGTTGAGCGACATGGCCGTTGAGCTGTTCGGCGACGCGACCGTGCCAGTGGCGGAGCCAGCCGGCGCGGCGTTTGACACCGTTCATTGCAATCAGGGCCTCGACGCGGTCGCGGCGATCGAGGACGCGATCGCCGACGGTAATCCGTTCGCGGTCGCCTTTATCGACATCCGCATGCCGCCGGGGATCGACGGCAAGGAAACCGCGACGCGCATCCGCGCGCTCGATCCCGACATCAATCTCGTCATCGTCACCGGCTTTTCAGATTTCTCGCCGATCGAGATCTCGAAGGCGGCGGGGCCAGTCGACAAGATTTTCTACATCGCCAAACCGTTCGAGATCGCTGAGGTCGTGCAAACCGCGACCGCGCTTTCGCACCGCTGGCAGGCGGATCGCGAACTCGCCGCGGCAATGGCGAAGCTCGAGGAGCAAGCGGTCGAACTCGCCGCCAACGAATCGAAGGCGCTGCACATGGCGACGCACGATTCGCTGACCGAGGCGCCCAATCGGCTCGCCTTCCTGAAAGCGCTGACCGACAAGGCGCGCAGCGGCGGAATGTTTGCGGCGGCGATGATCGATCTCGATCGTTTCAAGATCGTCAACGACACGCTGGGACATCTTGCCGGCGATGAGCTGATCCGCGCGATCTACGCGATCCTGCAGCAATCGGCCCCGCCGAGCGCGATTGTCGCGCGGCTGGGCGGCGACGAGTTCGGCATCTTGTTCGACACGCTCGGCGAACAGGCCGCGGTCATGGCTTGCGACCATATCATCGCCGCCTGCACCTCCAGCTTTCGGATCATCGGTCATTCGGTCCAGGCATCGGCTTCGATCGGTCTTGCGATCGCCGAAGTTGACGGCAATCGCGATCCGACGGATGTCATGCGCAAGGCCGATCTCGCGCTCAACGACGCCAAGAAATCGGGTCGCGGTGTGGTTCGCGCCTTTAATGACGGCATGGACGAAAGCGTCCGCTTCCGCCGCCGCATCGAAGGTGGGTTGGGCCAGGCGATCGAACGCGGCGAACTGAGCCTCGCTTATCAGCCGATCGTCGCGGGTCACGATATGGAAGTCGTCGGGTTCGAAGCGCTGCTGCGCTGGAACACTGCCGAATTCGGGCCGATCAGCCCAGCCTTGTTCATCCCCATCGCCGAAGAGTCGAACCTGATCCACGAACTGGGCGACTGGGTGCTCGACGAGGCATTGAAGGTGCTCGACCAATGGCCGGGCCAATATGTCTCGGTCAATTTCAGTCCGCGCCAGTTCCGCCGCCTGAACTTCGTCGGCCATGTCGTCGAACGCGTGATGCGCGCGGGGATTGCACCGGCCCGCGTCCAAATCGAGATCACCGAAACCGCGATCTTCGACAATGCCGAACGCGCCGCCGAGACGCTCTACAAATTGCGCCAGATGGGATTCCGCATCGCGCTCGACGATTTCGGTACCGGCTATTCGTCGCTCTACAATATCCGCAAGTTCGCGCTCGATTGTCTGAAGATCGACAAGAGCTTCATCGACGGCATGGGCCGCGAGCGCGAATCCGCCGCGATCGTCCAGTCGATCGTCCATCTCGGTCACGCGCTGGGATTGGGCGTGGTGGCGGAAGGCGTGGAGACCGAGGCGCAGGTCCAGGCGCTTCGCCTTGCCGGCGCGAGCCATTTGCAGGGCTATTATTTCTCACGGCCGGTCCCGGCCGATATCGCACGCCAGATCGCGCAGGAGCGCTATATCGGCGGCGAGGACGATCTCGACGGCGACGAATTCGCGATCCGGGCGGGCGACGGGACCAACGGCTGATGGTCCGGCTGCGCGCCGCGACCGGGCGCCGATTGTCGTTCGCATCGCTCGGCGGCAAGCTGCTCCTGATCCTCGCATCGGTTGGGTTGCTCGGCTCGATCGCGCTGACGGTGCTGCTGGCCCTGGTTATCACCCCCAGCTTCAACGCGCTCGAACGCCAGGCGATCGACGGCCATGTCCAGCGGACGCGCGCCGCGCTCGGCGACTTCGCGGCCAAGGTCGAGAGCTCGGTGCGCGATTATGGCGACTGGAATGCCAGCTACGACTACATCGTCAAGCCGACCCGCGCGTTCGAGCAGGAGAGTTTCTCCCCGCTGGCGATGGCCAATCTCGACGTCGACGCCATGGCCTATCTGCGCCCCGATCGCGGCTTGGTGATCGCGCGCTGGATCGATCCGCGCACCGGCCGGGAGAATGATGGGCTACGCGACGCGATGGTCGCGGCGATCCGCCATATCCCACTCGACAGCGCGATGAAGGGCAGCAATTCGGGCCATTTCTATATTCGCCTTGGCAAGATCGTGGCGGCGGTCGGTGTCGCCAAGGTCAGGAAAAGCGACGGCAGCGGCACGCCGCGCGGCTATGTCGTCATGGCGCGCCGGATCACGTCAGCGCAGCTGGCGAAATTGCTCCAGGTGCCCGCGCGCCTGGATCTCGACGGCGCGGGTGGCGACCTCGTCACCACCAGTCCCACCATGATGCAGATCGCGGTGCCGGTGACGGGAGCAGAGGGCAGGCCGGTCGCCGTCGCCAGCTTCGTGGTGCCGCGCGACGTGTCGCAACTCGGGCGTCACATGCTCTGGCTCGCGGTGCTGGGATCGACCATTTTGCTCGCGCTCGTGCTCGCGGTGCTGAGCCAGATGTTCTCGCTTCTGGTGCTCAAACCGCTCGGCCGGGTCGAGGGGCATATGCAGCGCGTTCGCAACTCCGGTTCATTGACCATATTGCCCCAGGATGCCGCGCGCCGCGATGAAATCGCCTCGCTCGGCCGCAGCTTCAACGCGATGCTGGTCCAGCTCAAGGAGCTGCGCGAACAGGTCGAGGCACAAGGTTTCGAGCTGGGCCGATCGGAGAGCGCGGTTGCGGTGATGCACAATGTGCGCAACGCGTTGAACCCGGTATCGACCATCTTGTCGACCGGGATCGGCCAAGCCGCGCCGGTCGAGCGCGCGCTGGTCGAACGCGCCTTGGCAGAACTGGTCGCCGCGGAAACCGCGCCCGAACGTCGTGAAAAACTGGCATCGTTCATCGCCGCGGCTTTCGACGCCGAGGACAGGCAGCGTGAGGACCGGATCGATCAATTGCAGGTCGGCCGCGACGCGATGCGCCAGGTGTTGGAGATCATCGGCGCGCAACAACAGCTCGCGCACGAGCGGCCGCCGCTCGAAGAATGCGATGCGACGCAGATCATCGCGCAGAATGCGACGATCGCGCGACATTCCGGGAATGGCGCGTCGATCGCGTTCAACTTCCCGGCGAAGAAACATGAGGTGATGGCCAACCGCGTGCTGTTGAGTCAGGTTGTCGGAAATCTGTTCTCCAACGCCGCCGAAGCGATCTCCGCGGCGGGCGGGTCCGGCAGCATCAACGTGACGATCTCCGAGACAAATGACGGTCGGGTCGAAATTTCGATCCACGATACGGGTGAGGGGTTCGATCCGGGCGGGACGCAACAATTGTTCCAGCGCGGGTTTTCGACCCGCCAGCACAAATCGGGTGGATTTGGCCTGCATTGGTGCGCCAATTCGGTGACCGCAATGGAAGGCTCGTTGAGCCTCGAAAGCCATGGCGTCGGCCGCGGCGCGACCGCGCGATTGGTGCTGCAAGCGCCGGCACGTGAAGCAACGAAGACCGATCTCGCCGCCTGACGGCGCTTGCCGCGGGGCGGAGAAGCACGGCTCGCTTACCGTTCTTATGCGTTTAGGGGCGTGAGAGGAGCACGCTGCCGACGGTTACCCGCAGACCGGCCGCGGATCGGCGGAGCTAATAAGCCGGGCGAGCACTGAGATCGACGACGCCTGCGGACGGCGTCTGCGCTGGCACAACCATCAGTATCGCGAAGATGACGGCTCAGCTCCAGCCGTATCGCCTACCCGTCTAGACCACGGGTAGGCGTAACGATCAGCCTCAGAGCGGCGACACGTGGAAATATTTGAGCAAACCCAGCACGAGCAGCAGAAGGGCGATCGCCACGATCACATTCGCGACATTGAAACTACTGCGTTCGACCACCGTGCGATCGTCGGTACGAATATCTGTCATCTGAACCTCCTACTTGCGCAATAGAACGCGATCGTAACGCCCGCGGTTCCGTTGCTGGCGGGGAGGGCTTAATTACTATCTGCCTGGAGCACGCTAACTCAGACGAGCAGGCGTTGCTGGCGCATATTGAAATGGCCCCGCATCAGGTGGAGGGCCCGGGCCAGCCGAGAGGTTTCGATCAAACCACCGAGCGATATCCGCACCGCCTGATCCGCGCCGGGCGCGACACGAAAACGGTCGCCGGCAACGACCGACAGGCCACTCGACTGCATTGCGTCGGCCAGTTCGGCGCCGTCGGGACCGGCGGGCAGCGGAAGCCAAAGATGATAACCCTGCGCATGCGCCTGATAGGGCAGGCCTTTCAGGATATCGGCAGCGATGGCCTGACGCCGCATCGCCTCGTTCCGCATCGCCTCGACTAATCGATCGTAACGGCCATCGTCGAGCCAGGTTCGCACCACGGCCGCGTTAAGCGGCGGCGCCATGATCGCGGTTTCGTGAACATCGGCGGCAAGGCGCAGCGCGCCGCCGATATCCGGCGCGCGAACATAAGCGATGCGCAATGCCGGAGAGATGGTCTTGGACACACTCGCCACATACCAGGTCCGCTCGGGCGCAAGAGCAGCGATTGGTACCGCGCGAGTGGCGCACAGGGCGCCATACACATCATCCTCGATCACCGTCAGATCGTTTGCTCGCGCCGCTTGGGCGATCGATTGACGTGTTGTGGCATCGAGCGTCACGGCGGTCGGATTGTCGTTGGTCGGCACCACATACAATGCGCGGATCCGTTCCGAGCGACAGGCTGCCGCCAAGACATCGCCGTCGATCGTCGGCAAAGGGACCAGCCGTAATCCCAACCGCGCGGCCAGCACCTTGAACCCCGAATAGACGAACCGTCCGCATGCCACCGCGTCGCCGGGACGGAGGGCCGTGTTCACGATGGCATGGAGCGCGTTTTGCGCGCCGGCGGTAACGACAATTTGATCGTCTGACACATCGGCGCCGGCGCGGGCGATCAGCCTCGCTCCAGCAGCACGGTCCGCCGTGCTTCCACCGATTGGCTGGTATTGCATCCGCAATCCCGATCCGTCCGCCAGCAACGTCGCGATGGTATCGCGCATGGCGCGGCCCAGCATATCGCCGGGTAACTCGGGCGGCATGTTCATGCCTGTATCGACCCGCGCGGCATCCTCGATCTGAGCGGGGGAAGCGCCGCGGACGAAGCTGCCGGCACGGCCATGCGCCTCGATCAGGCCGCGTCGCCGGGCGGTCTCATAAGCCCTGGTCACGGTGGTGAGGTCGACGCCAAGCCGCGCCGCGAGGTCGCGCTGTGGCGGCAAGCGATCGCCGCTACTCAAATTGCCGCGCTCGATCGCCGATCCGAGTGCATCGGCGATGGCGAGATATTTCGGCGCGCGCGCTTTGGTCAGGTCGGGCAGCCAGTCGTCAGTCATCGAAATTGCTGCCTTTGGTGCGGCCATGCAGCTGGTTCCAGAGGCGTTCGGTGCCCGCCTCCTGTGACCGGTTGACATATTGCGACGCGACCAGCCAGCCCTTGATCGGCCGCAGCGGCAACAGGCACCCCGCCACCATGATTGGGACCGACGTGACCAAATGGACCCATATCGGCGGGTTGTATGCTACTTGAATCCATACAACGACGAAGATCAGTGGCAAGGCGATCAGGCATAAGGAGAAAAAGGCGGGGCCGTCATCGGGCGCCGCAAACCGGTAGTCCAATCCGCAACATTCGCAGGTGTCACTCACTTTCAACCACGATTTGAACATGTGCCCCTTGCCGCACCGTGGGCAAAGCCCCCTCCAACCAGTTTCGATGATCCAGCGGAGCTTGTCGTTGCTATGTTGTACGGGCGGCATTTCGGGTCTCTCAGCACTATGTATGGATATGAACCCATACATAGTGCAACCCTGTCCGCAGCGCGAGACCTTTCGAACTGCAAAACGCGGACGGGCGACTGTACTCCACGCATTAGCGACGTTCCCGAGGCGGACTTGCGGGAGACGACCTCACGGCTGGTCGCGTTTAGGTCGCGATATCGGATGAACCGCGTGCAGGCGTCTTGCCGCTGCAACAGGCTGGGCGTATCGCTTCGCCAGCGAACCGAAAAAGCGGCGCGATCGAAGGGGTGTCTGAAAGGAACCCTTATGCGTTTCGCGTTTTCGCCCGCCGCCGTCTGGACCATCATCGACAGCGCAAGGCACTGGCGGATCGCGCGGGACGCCGGCGATCCAGTTCAACCGAATCTCTACCGACGGCTCGAACGCTTTGGCGCCGGTCTGCTCGCACCGGTCTTCGATAGCGTGATGACGTTGTTCGAGGCGGGCTTCCAGCGGCGTTTCCGTGCCGGCGGCCTGCTGGACATCGGATTATCGCGCGACGAACATCATTTGCTTGCCCTGCTAGAGGGAGCCGACGCCGGTGCGATCGAGCGACTCGACCCCAGTCTCGCGAGCACGATGCGGATAGCGCTCAGCTCCGCTCGGATCATGCTGTTGTCGGTCATCGGGGAAGTGATTGGTGTTCCATCCGCACCGGCATCGACCCCGCTTTTCTTTCCGGCGACGGCGACCCCGAGGGTGGCACTATCCAACGCCGTTCACATCTATTTTAAGCAATGATCATGCAGTCGCGGCCGGGGATTACCCGGCCGCGAGCTTGTCTTGAGTAACTATTCAGCCGCGACCTCGGCGTCTTCGTCGGGGAGCGTGACGGGACCGCGATCATTGGCCGCGGGCGTAGTCAGCAGCGACATGCCTTTCTCCGACAACAGCATCCCGATCAACGCCTGCAGCGCGCCACCCCCGGCGCCCGCACCAGCATCGCTGCCGGTGTTGATCTGCACCCGCGGCACGATGTCGACACCCGACGTCTCGAGCGCCTGAGCCAGCCGTTCGATCACTTGACGCGTCAGCTGGAACTGGGCGCCGCCCGACGCGACCGCCTGCTTCTCGATTGTCTCGGCAGTGGCGAGACCGGTCTTGGTGATGCGGTCGGCCTCGGCGCCCGCCAGCGCCACGACTTTCGCCGCTTCGCCCTCACCGACGATACGGATGCGGTCGGATTCGGCCTTGGCGAGCGTGCGGGTCTGTTCCGCTTCCTGCGCGGCGCGCTTCACCGCGGCCTTGCCCTGGTTTTCCTGCACCGTGATCGACAGCTCGGACTCGGTGATCGCGGTCTGCTGATGCGCACGTGCCTGGGCCTCGCGCAAATCCTTTTCGCCCTCGGCTGCGACGCGCTGTTTGGCGTAAGTCGTGACCTGTTCCTCGGCGACCTGGCGTTCGCGCAATTGCTGCAGCACCTTTTCGATCTGGTCGTTGCCCGCGGCCGCACGCGGCGTACCGATCAGCACTTCCTGCAGTTCGAGATTATAGGCGGTGAACTTCGCCCGCATCTGGTCGCCCGCCTGCTCTTGGATGTCGGAGCGTTCCTGGAGCAACTGGATCAGCGTCTTCTTCTGCGCGACGTTCTTGAAATAGGCAGAGACCATCGGATCGAGCGTTTGCTCGACCAGCTTCTTGATGTCGCCGAACCGTTGTACCACCAACGGCGCCTTGCGGTAATCGATATGCACGACCACCGAGAGCGGCAAGGTGGGCTCGAACGCGTCCTTGGTGATCAGCGAGACCTCAGATAGATTCTCGTCGAACTTGTGCTGGCCGGTCATCTCCTGATCCCATTTCAGGATGAAGTTGGTCGTAGGCACGACCAGGATCTTCCCGGCATAGGTGTTGAACGCATATTTGCCCGGGAGCAGGGGCTCGCTCCACACACCGCGCGTGCCGCGGTCGACCAGCTCGCCATGGCGATAATCGTCGCCGGACGTGTCGGCGCCGCTGTCGCCGGTATAGCTGATGACCACGCCGACATGGCCGACATCGATCACCGTCTTGGCGACCATCTCGACCGTCGCGAACAAACGGTTGATGAAATAGCTGCCCTCGACCAGCACCTGAAGCTGGCGACCGCGACGACCGCCCGCCGCGATGAACTTCTCCGGATCCTGGAAGCTGTTGTGGAAGGTCGCGTCGTCGGATTGATCGGTGCCGACTTCGGGCGCGATGATCTGGTCGGCGGTCAGCGCCGGGCCGTCATGCACCGTGACGATGCCGATCATGTCGGACGCGTCCTTGATAACGACCGACTCGAAGCCCGATCGCTCCTCGATCACGCGCTGCATGTTGCTGAACAGGTCGAAGTCGTTCGCCTCGAGCATCAGACCGTAGAGATGCTCGCGCGTGATGATGACGAACTGTGCCAGGTTGATAGCGTACGTGCCTTCGCGAAGGATCGCGCGCTGCGGGCCCTTCTGTCCGCCATCTTCCAGGAAGCGGCGCACGTCGAGAAAGTCGGCGGTGCGCAAATTGCTCGCCAGCGTCTGGGTCGGACCCAGTGGGGCGCCATCGCGCGCGAAGACATAGCCGATCTGGCCTTGGGGGATGGTGACCAAGGGCTGCGAATGGACGCGATACTGGAACGGCATGAAGAAGTGATAGCCGCCGCGCAGGACGATCGGCTGATAGCCAGCCTCGCCATTGAGCGCGATCAGGCCGGAGGTGACGGAGCCGTTGCGGCTCCACAATTTCTCGACGATCGCGACGCGGTTGTTGCGCACGTAGCGAACGCAGCGAGAGAGGATGAACAGACAAGCGACAACAAGGGCCACGACGGCCGAAGCGCCGAGCACATACATATTTGTCATCTGTGGTGGGTGTCCTTGGGACCTAAAGAAGAGCGCACGATCGCGCTCCCCCTCTATTTAATGTTCCCCAAGTCTAGCTGCCAGCGAAATCGGAAGGTCCGTACCGATTTTCGACGTAGCGAGCTACCGTGCGCGCGTCGCCATGGTCGAGACGACTGCGCTCGGCGGCCAGGCCGCCCAGTGTGTCGTCGATCCGTTGTAACGAGCGGGTCGCGAGCGCGACGATGTCGGGTCGGGACTCGTCCGAAGCGGTCCTGTTCGCTGTCGTCATTGCGTGAACGACTTGCTCGAGGTCTTGCGACAGCGCCTGATACCGCTCGTCGTCATGGTCCCATCTTGGCGAGGCGAGGGCGTCGGCGAGTCGGCGAAGATCGGCGCCCGGCAGCGATCGCGCATCGGCCAGCGCGCGCGTGACACGCCGCCGCGAGTCGATCGCGGCGCAGTTGGGATCGATCGCATTGCGGCGACCGCGACGAACACCGACCAGCGGCTCTATCGCGGCAGCGGCAAGGGTGGCGGCCAGGGCCAGCGCTGCGTAGCCCGCCAGGAACCAGCCACTATACCCTAGCGCCAGATGGGCGAGGTCGCCGAGAGGCGCGCCCGTCGGCGCCGTGAACAAGGTCGCCACCGCGACTGTTACGACATAGGCGGGCACGGCAAAGTGCAGGAAAGCGCCGCCGACGATGCGCCAGGCGCGGATAGGTGCTTTGGCGATCAGGGCAGGGCGGACCGATACGCTGTTCATGGATGTTGCGGCCCTCCTTCGAGCCCGCGACCAACGGCGACGAATGTGGGGAGAACCTGACGCGCTGCAAGAGGACGTCTAGGCGGCGCGGTCGCGGCCGACCTCATCCTTGCGTCGGAGATAGGGCGCGACCAGATTGCGCGATCGGAACCATTCTTGCCGCTCTGGAGTGAGTGTCGAGAAATTGCCGATCACGCGACGACAGTCGGGCGTCCTGCACTGGCAGATCATGTGCCAGTTCGATTCCGCCAGCGTGGTCGAATAATCCCAGCAAATCTCCTCGCCCGGCGCGATATCCCGGATCGCGACCAGGAATACGCCCTGATCGGTGAAGCGCAGCCCGGCATTGGGTGCGCAACTATGGTTGACCAGATCGTCGATCCGCCCCGAGGGCCCCATATAATGGTCGGGCGTGACCTGGACATACCGGTCCGATTGTCCGCGCATCAGGCTGGGAATGCGGTCGGCGCGGAAGCGGCGCCCGGTGAACGACATCAGCCGCTCGCCCTCCGCGAACGCCGCCGCCGCGAATACTGCCTTGCCGAGATGGTTCTCGCTCACCGCGAACAGGTTAGTGGGGGTGCGGATCGCATCGAGGACGTAGAAGCGCCCATTGCGGAAGCCCAGCGAGCGCAATGGATTGATAGTCGCCAACCCGACCATGAACCAGATGCTCGCATGGCAGGCCAGTTCGACCAGGATATAGGCATATTCGCCGACCGGACTCCCCGGCGTGCGCGCGGCGACCATCAACGTGGCGAGGTCGCCCAGCGTCCAGAGCCCCCAGGCAGGCGAGCGCTCGCGACCGCGATCGGCGGCAACGCTGGCCCAGGTCGGCCAGAAACTGACCGGCACGGCGGCGACTACCAGCATGTGCGCCCAGAAAGCGTCGCGGAACATCGCCCAGATTGCCAAGGCGCCAAGGCTGGCCGCGATGCAGAATGTTTCGGTGCGTGTCGGCAGAGTCCAGGCCGACCTGCGCCACAAAGCGACCGTGATCGCGACGCAGGCGACGGTCGCGAACAGGAACACCCAACGCTGGAGCCCATCAGGGTTCACCGCGGCATAGGTCGATGCCTCGACCGCCGTCGCCGCCGACCAGATCAGCCAGGACGCGCGGTTGGGCTCAACCAGATTCCGTTTCAGGCCCGTCAGATATGCTGCATAGCCCGCGAAACTCGCGGCCAATGCCAACAGGAACAAGACCTGGACCATTCACCCCCACTCGGCTCGTCCACCATGCGCAACGCGATATTTACCATGTTGCCAGGAATCCGTCTATTCGAAAGCCTAGGATTCAGCGCGAGTCGCTAAGTGGTTGAGGTTCGATTCCATTTTTTTCGGAAGCATAAAGGTGGCCGATCGAACGCAGCCTAGGCGGAAATGTAGCTGGCGGTTTAGCCGCTGAATCCCAGCTCGCTACGCAGAGCGCGAGGAGATCGCCCCGTCTGGCGCATGATCGACCGCGTCATATGCGCCTGGTCTGCGAACCCTTCCGCCACCGCGATGGTCGCCAGGGTGGTCCCCGTCTCGATTACGCGGTCGATCCCTCGCCGCGTGCGCGCGATCAGGCGAAACTGGGCAGGCGTGACCTCGAATTGCTGGCGGAACCCGCGCGACAGGCTGGCGGGATGGAGCCCGCGCTGCTTAGCCCATTTCGCGAGCGGCAGGTCGGGCGCGGCGAGCAAATCCGCAGCGAGCAGATCGGGCCAGTCGATGCCGCTGGACGCCCTCACGACGATATCGCGATCGAGCAACTCTTGTGCCGCGATTAGGTCGCTTTCCGCGAGCCGCGCGATCGCGTCAGGGTCGGCGACGCGGCCGCGCACCGGACCACGCCAGCGGCCTTTCAACGGCAGTACCAGCACTTCGGCGCCGCGCGGGTCGAACCGGTCGAGGTGGCGTTCGAAGGCGCCATGGACGAGGACATCGCCGGCCGAAACGCAATGCCGTCCGGTATCGCCCGCCTCGACATAGCCGCCGGCCAGCACGATCGCGGCAAAGGGTTGTTCATGAAGATGACGGTGGAGCGTTTCGCCTCCCCGGTGGCGCATCCGGCCCGGCGGCGCGGCGCGGGGCGCGCAACACGAACAGGCAGGCGAATTCGGTTCAGGACCCATGATTGCCGATCCTATACCAGCCCGTGGCCGGACAGAAAGGCGATCGTCCGTGTTCCTGCTCGTGACCGGTCCCTGCCGATCAGCTATCGTCGCGACGGCAAGGTGAGCGAGGCGATCGTGATGCCGCGCGACCTCAATCCCAATTGAGCTTGCCGTCCTCGCGCGCGTCCGCCGCCACATCGAAACGCTGTTGCGCGGCCTGGATCACCGTCAGATGATCGACCGCCCAGCGCGCAAGTTCGCCGACCGGCTGCTGCAGCGATTGGCCGAGTTCGGTCAGCTCGTAATCCACCCGGGGCGGAATGCTGGGGGTCACCGTCCGCGTCACCAGGCCGTCTCGCTCCAGCCCGCGCAAGGTGAGCGTCAACATCCGTTGCGAGATGCCCTCGATCGAGCGCCGCAACTCGCTGAACCGCTTCGGCCCGTCGGCCAGGGCATTGATCGTCAGCATGCTCCATTTGTCGCCGACACGCTGGAGCACGCCGGTCACCCCGCGGCATTGCGGACTATGAGGATTCACTGCCTGCTCCTTCGGTAACATCGTTGATACCGGGGCACAAAGATGATCCTCGTTGCCAAAAATGTGCCTTCTTGCGACCTGGATGACCGCAGTTATCTAGCGTGCCTCAGTAACTAATCAATACCAGCGAGGCACCATGATCATCCTTCATGTCGACAGCAGCATCACCGCGGAAAACAGCGTCACCCGCTCGATCGGAGAGGCGGCGATCGCCAGGTTGAGCGCGCTTCATCCCGATGCCGAAATCCGGCGTCGCGACCTAGCTTTGGATCCGCTTGGACATGTGACCTTGGGCGATCTCGGCGACACGTCGCTCGCCGACGAGTTCCTTGCCGCCGACATCGTCGTGATCGGCGCGCCGATGTATAATTTCAGCATTCCCTCCAACCTGAAAGCCTGGATGGACCGCCTGGCGATCGCCGGCACGACATTCCGCTATTCCGAGAAGGGCGCGGAAGGACTGGCCGGCGGACGCAAGCTGATCATCGCCTCGGCGCGTGGCGGCTTTTACGGGTCCGACACCGGACGGACCTGGCTCGACCATCAGGAGACTTATCTCCGCGGCTTCTTCGAGTTCCTGGGCGTGACCGACATCGCCTTTATTCGCGCGGAGGGGATCGCGATGGGGCCTGATGCGCGGGCCAAGGCCCTCGAGGATGCGAAGATCGAAGCGACCGCGATCGCTGCATAAGCGCCGCTCCCGCGGACACAAAAAAAGCCGCCTTCCCCGAAGGGAAGGCGGCTCGGCTTAGCTGCATCATTCAGCGACGTTACGGCGATCCGGACCCAGGATCGGTCGGGCAGGTCGCCGGCACCTTCCCCGTTTCGAAGATCGCTTTGACGCACCGGTCATAGGCGTTGCGCGCGCCTTGCCGGTTGTTGAGGCGTGCCACCGCGCCAATCGCTTCGGCCAGCAAGTCGAGCTGCTCGCCATATTCGCCCTTGTCGATCAGCATCAGCTCGCCCGATTTCTTCCCGGTCAGGGTAGGCAGGCGCTCGGTCCTGGTCGTCTCAGCGCTCGGCATCGGCAGCATCGGCCGATCGATCCGCATCGACGATGAGAGCGTTGAGGTGGTCCCGCACGCTGCCAGCGTCGACAGGAACAGCGGAACGAGGGTCGCCATTAACCGTGCCCGGCGTCGCATCGAGCGCATCGTGCATCTCCCTGATCTTGGTTCGGACGAGAATGGATGTCTGGTCGTCTTCGGTCGCGACACGCTTGCCGATGGCATCGACGGTCGCCTGTGCCTGGCGTTCGTCGGCGCGCGCGACGGCGACGGTCTTGGCGCGTGCCTTATCGGCCCGCGCCTCGGTTCTGGTCCGGCCGGCGGTTTCGCCCTGACGATAGATCAGCCCGATCATGGCGCCGACGGCTGCGATCGCGACCAGGACCGGTACGATCCAGCCGAACAGGCGAGCGGCCCAGCCGGGCCATTTCCAGCCGAGCGCGATGGCGATCAGAAAGGCCATCAGCCGTCTCCCTTGCCGCAAGATCGGCGATCGACATTGCCGATCCTGTTTCGGATCCATCCCTTGAGGAAGGCCCGGAGCTTGGGATTGTCGGCGGCAAGCCGGCGATATTCCGCCGCTTGCCGGACATCGAGCGCGTCGAGCGTCGCGGTGCAAGCGGGGATGACGCCAAGCTTTGCCCGGAGCATCCGATATGCCGCGACATCCACAGGACCCAACGACGCCGCGCTGTCCGGCAGGCGCGCCCCACCCAGCGCGTTCATCGCCAGCCGATACCAGCGATTGGGTCGCCGCGGCCCCATATTGACCGCGGTGTCGATCAACTCGCCGGCAACCGCGGGTTCGATCTCGACCAGCGGCATATAACCAGGTGCGGCGATGTAGCTCCGCACATAGACGGCATCGGCACAAATGGCCGCGGGGCCATCGCAATGCTGCGGGAACCGGCGCATGTCGCCGCGATACCCATAGTCGCGAGCGACTTGTTCGGTGACGCCGTAGTTCGTTGCGCCGCCCGGATCGCGAGCATCGTTCACATAGCCGCCCTCGACGGCATAGACGCCGGCAAGGATGACCGCGACGGCCGCGGCGATGGCGCCCTTGCTGGCCCAGCCGGCACGCGCCGCCGCGTAACCTTCCGCGAAGTTGTCGACGCCTTCAGTCATTAGGCGTCGCTCTTCTTCTGCGCCACCATTCGCGCCACCATGACGGCGACGAACAGGATCGCGGGGATCGAGTGGAGCAGGGGTGCGGGAAGATACGCCCGCATGTCGTACGGCATGGCGTTCCACGCGGCCGAGAGCGCGTCGGGAAACCACTGCGCCGACGCGGTGACGATCGCCCCCAACGCCGCCAGGCGCATGCTCCAGAAACGCCACCACAGGCGCACGTCATCGATCAGGCGGGCGCGGACAGGCGCCCACCATCTGCGGAGCAGGGTCATGGTTTCCTCCGGTGTTGGGTGACCCGCGCGGGGTCAGGCTTGGTCGTAGGTCTCGGCAATCGCCGCGGTCGCGCGGATCAGCGGGTCGCTGGCGAGCGCGTTGTCGGTGCACCGGGCCAACTCGGCAAGGTCGGGCGCTGGCGCCGGCGGCACGAAGGAATCACGCAACGCCGGCGCGATCAGAGTGACGCTCACCCGTGGCCGCGTGACCGTCGCATGGATCGGCGACACCAGCATCAACGCCAGGGCGAAGAGGATGAGTATCGAGCCCGGGTCGAACATCAGGGTTGTCCTGTCCTGGTTTGGCCGGAAGAGGGGACGAGCACCTCGAGCTTCGCCTCGATCCGCGCGGTGCGCTCATTGATCTTGTCGAGCTTGTCGGCGTCCGTATCGCGCCGATTCTCCAGCGCGGTGAGCCGGCGTTCGTGATCCGCCAGCTCGTTGATCTTGCCGCCGGTCTTCAACAGAAAGCCGGCGATCAAGAAAAGCGTCGTAACCACGGGGAGCCAGGCCAGCCAGACTGGGGCGGACTTGGTCGACATTGTCATTAGGGCCTTGGTCTTTCGTGGGTAGGGGTGGACGAATGCATCGCTTTTGATAGAGGATGATCATGTCTCGATATGATCGAGTCCGCGAGCGCGGGCGGTTCTTAGGTATTGCAGCAGTCGTGCTCGTTTTCGCGGCACCGTTTTATCGGTTTGCGCGCGTCTCGAACAACGCACTGATCGCTACCAAGTACGACGCGCAGCGGTCGCGGTAGGAGCTGATGAGCAGCGCTATTTCATGGATTTCGGGTGAACTAGGGCGGTATTGTAGAGCGGTATTCCGTCACCAAAAGCTAGGATGCCCTCAGATTTGCGGCGATCCGCTTGGACCGAACAATCACTCCTATTGTGTGGAATGTCGTGAAATCCACGAGTGGTGAGGGCGAAGCCCACCTGATCAAGCCGCTGACGAGCATCCGGTTTTTCGCCGCGATGGCAGTGGTGATCTTTCATTCCGGCGCGTCGTTCGTGTCGGTGAATCGACATATGCCCTCTTTCGTCAAGATCCTGCTACTGAATGGCTATGTGGGGGTGACGTTCTTCTTCGTGCTCTCAGGATTCATCCTGCAACTGACCTATCGCGGCAGGATCAGAACGACCGATCAGATAAAACGGTTCAGCGTCGCGCGCTTCGCCCGGCTGTATCCGGTCTACTTCCTGGCGATCATTGCCATGTGGCCATTTACGACGATGGCTGGCTTGGGCGACGTCCCACAATTCCTTCTGCTGCACTGGTGGATACCCAACGGCGCGCTCGGCTGGACGGATTGGAACATGCCAAGCTGGACCCTGTCGGTAGAGTTCTTCTTCTACCTTTGCTTCCCACTCATTTCGCGTTGGGCGGTAGTCATCGGAACGCGTTGGCTCGCTATTATCATCTTTATCGGGCTGAGCTTCGACGCCATCACCGCAGCGTCCGCCGTGGTTGGTAACGACAAGGTTATGTTCTCGTGGATGCACTGGACGCCGGTTCCGCTGCTCCGGTTGCCTGAATTCGTTATTGGAATCTGTGCGGCTGAGATCAGTTTGCGCGGAAACCGCTTACCCATCCCGTCGTGGATTGCAGCTCTCGCACTAGTCGTTGGATTGTCGCTTAGCGGTTCTCCGCGCATCGCGGCTTTCGCTACCGCCACGGCGGTGCTGTTAATATCGTGCGTTGCCCGGGATGGAGGATCTCGTTTCGCTCGCGCGCTCAGCTCCCGCTGGCTAGTGGTGCTGGGCGGCGCCAGTTACTCTCTCTATTTGATGCAGCAACCAGTCCATTTCGCTATCGAACGATGGTTGGGGACGGAGAAGGCTGTCGTCGCGCTGCAATACCCGGTCCTGATCATCGGGTCGCTAATCCTGTTTTTCTGGTACGAAGAGCCGATGCGCGAGTGGATCAGGAAGCGGATCGGTATGCGCCCCTCCGTGATCGAGGAGGTTACCTAGCACGCACCTTAAAGCACCTCGCCTACGTCTGCCAACAGGTCGCGCCAGAACAGGAAGGCGTCGTCCATTTCTCCGCTCGA
Organism: Sphingomonas asaccharolytica NBRC 15499; assembly: GCF_001598355.1. Taxonomy (GTDB): domain Bacteria; phylum Pseudomonadota; class Alphaproteobacteria; order Sphingomonadales; family Sphingomonadaceae; genus Sphingomonas; species Sphingomonas asaccharolytica. The sequence continues at coordinate 15,748 of NZ_BCYU01000017.1, read as the reverse complement.
CAGCATCTTCGTATAGACGGCGATACCCGCGATCGTCGCGCCGGGCGTCGTGGAGGTGTAGAGGTGTGTACGCAACTTGCGCGTGGTGTTGCCTATTGGGTTGGCAGTCCGTGTCGTCGCGAAGGCCGACGCGCTGCGTGCGGAACCTGTGCGTTGGATGAAACCCTGGGCGGTCGTTGTGTTGTACTCGGACACTCCCATACTCCAGGCAGTTCCGCCGTTGGCGAAGCCGGAACTGGTCGAGACATTGACGACGGTACCCACACTGTCGCGGCCGAAGGTTTGTACCTCGAAAGAGCCAGGTACTAGCATGCCCAATGAGCCACCGTTTGTATCATCCGTCAGGATGCCCTGATTGATCGCGGACTTGTAAATGGCGAGCAGCGTGAGCGCGCTGCTGACGTTGAAGATGTCGCGCGCGAAGCCGGGCACCTCGAAAAAGCGAGTGAAGGCGCGCATTGAGCTGGAAGGCGTGTTGACGCCCCCGTTGAGGTTGTAGGTGCCAGCGCTGCCGGTTCCGGTGCCGAGCGACGAGATGACACCGAGGCTACCACCCGCGCCAGTGGCCAATTCAATTGATTGGCCGACCGCGAGAGGATCGCCCGTCACGGTTCCTGTGACGGTTAGCAGGTTGCCGCCGGTGATGGCTCCGGAAAACGCGGTCGCCATCGGGCCGCCGACTAGGCCGACGGCACCTGGCGCACCCACCAACCGGCCATCGTTGGCGCCAGTGAATAGGTTGACGGTCGGCGTATCGTTGATCGACGTGCCGAACATATAGGCGGCATAGCCTGCGCCAAAGGTCGGGCAGCTCCGAGTGCGCCCATAACCGAATCCCGACGCGTCGACACCAGTGAAGGGAATTGCAACTCTCATGTTAGGGGCACCTCACAAATAGGCAGCCAGCGATACATCGGCAGGCGCAGGGCATACGGATCGAAAATCAAAGTGGAGTCAGCCCGCGTCTCGGCAATGTTGGTCCACCCCTTGGTGGTGTTGCCGGTGTAGCCGCAGCGGAACTTCCAGGTGTTGGCGGGGGCCGCGGGCGCATCCCAGATAATACGATCGCGGGCGACCACGCGAGGATTGCTGAGTACTTGCGCGGCACCGCCGGCATCGACTGCGGCGACGCCCCAGTTCGTGAGAACCGTCGTGTCGGCGACCGTCAGACCGCCTGCAATCGCGTGGCGGGGACGGATCGGAAAAGTCGCCACGATTTGTGAGTTCTGCGCCGTGAAGGTCGGTACCATCGGCCCGATACGCTGGCCATCGAACATCAGCCGCTTAAGGTGCCAGCCGAAATAGGCTCCCATTTGCTTACTGCCGGCGCCAGTCATGTGGACGTCGTTGACGCCGTTCTGCACCGCATACTGGATGCACGCGAGGATGAACTCGGGGTGGTCGATCGCGAGCTGCAACTGGTCCAGTGCGATGTGCGGGATCGGAGCATTGAAAGCCGGGTTAGTGTGGGTCGCGGTTTGACCCATGAGGAGCGGTAGGCGTGCGTTCGGACTGACGAGCTTTAAGGCGATCGCCTTCGCTTGGCGCTGCATCTGGACGGTCTGGGCCCGCGTGTAGAACCACTTCGCGTCAGCGCCGCCTGGATAATTCGTACTGTCGGAGGCGTTGTCGTTCGTCCCGGTGACGATCATTTGCGCTGCAGGGGCGTACGACTTGCCGATCGCCGAATAGAGAGCCTGGGCCTGTCCAAAACTGGCATAGACGCGTTGCGCGGTTAGGCCGGTCAGAGTTTCGTCTTCGGTGGTGATGCTGCCACCGTTGCGTCCATCATCGGCGAGCAGGAAGCGCATGCCCGACCCGAGGAAGTCGATGCCGTCTTCGTCCTTGAGGAGCTGCACGATCATCTGCGCGCAGCCCGTGAGCGGAGTTTCGCCGTGACTGGTCCAGTCATCGGCATCGGAGCCGTAGCTGGTTTCAATCGCCGGCGTGAGCGCCGCACGGTTAGCAATCAAATCGGGATCTGACGAGCTCGAGATGTCGTTGATATCGTCGGGCACGATACTTGCCTTCGTCAGGACGGCATTGCCGAACATGTCCGATGTTGTGCTTGTGCCCATGGTTACGACGGGTGAGCCGTGCCCAAGCGACAGAGATTCGCCGGACATATGCAGGCCGATGCGCTCCGCAATGATGCGCATATTCGCGATCGACGGGTCAGCAGGCCCGCGAAGGGCCGCCACGATCCGGTTCGACATCGAGTCGATGACCTTGTGCTGCAGCGTCGTTGGCGTCGCCCGGAACCAGTTATATCCATTGCTGTCCGTGAGCGCCCAAGAGGCAAAGCCCGTCGTGCCGATCAGCGGCAGCTTGGCAGCATAGGCTTCTAGAGCCGCCAGTCGCGATTTGATCAGGTCGATCGCGGCGTGCTTGATGTCGGTCAGCGAGATGTTGAGCCAGCGATAGCCCGCCGTATCAGTTAGAGCGAAACCAGCGGGGCCGCGGAAGAACCACCCAATCGAGGCCGCACTCGCCGCAGCGGCCGCGGCGGAAGACGCCGCCGCTGTCGCACTCGAGATCGCCTGCCTAATCAGCGACGCGCCGCCCAGGGCCAGGTCAGCCGCGACTACCGCTATATTGCTGGCGCCGCTCAACAGATCCGCAGCCACCGTTCCGATCTTGCTTGCCGCGCCGAGGGCCAGGTCTGCCGCTACGGCGAGAAGCCCTGGAGCGGTCGTTGCCGCCGTGACCGCTGCTACCTGCGCGTCCAATTGCGACAGGTCGTACAGCTGCAAATCATGCACCTTGGGCGCCAGATACGAGCCGTCCGCCGACGCGATCTGCACGTCATAGGCGCCGTTGGCCGCCGCGAATCCCACCAGCCCGGATATCGCCGCCGTCATCGGATTGGTCAGGCCGGCACCGGTATTGTCGAAGATCGATGCCAACGTCGTCGTACCCGCCAGAAAAACGGTAACCTTGGCGAGCGGCAACACGGCCCCCGTGTCGCCACGGGAGGCGATGAACTCGTAATATTGCATCGGAGCGGCCTTTCGGGGCTGCGGGGTGAGGGGGGGCTACAGCGTCGGCTGCACTTTGTAATTGTGCGACAGCACGCCATCGGACACGTAGGTATGGGCATCGCCGACGGTGATCTTGGCGACGCGCGCTTCGCCGGCGGCGACACCGATTTCTTCCATCATTACCCAGCGGTCGAGCCAGAAACGGTGACGTGGCGTTGCCTGGGGATAGCCCTCGGCATGGAACACCGGATCGAGCGAGAACGAAATCGCGGTCACCGGATAAGCGCCCCACGCCTGCGTGACTTCGTGTCGCGTCCAGACCCAGTCGCCCACCTCGACCATCGACGCCGGCTTCTGGATTCCCGGTCCGGAGCGCCCGGCGTCGGCCATCAGGATCAGCGCTGAGTCGATGACGCAGCGGCCGTTATAACCGCCCCCGCCATCGCCGCCCCCGCCCGGTGAACTGCCACCGCCCGTGGAGATCGTGAAGGTTTGCTCGGCCGACAAATTGAGAAACGCCGGGTCGGCCGTCCAGCCATCATAGGCGGCGATGCGGCCATAATAGGTGCCGGCCGACAACCCATAGACCGTGATCGACGGAATGCCGGCCGACAGCACCCCGCCCGAGGTAGAGGGATTGAACCCGCTGGTCGACGAATAGAACATGACATAGCCGGCGAGGTCCGGGTCGGCCGAGGCGGTGCAGGTCATCGTGCCGTTGGTCGTGCCGCCAGTCGCCGCCGGCGACGACACCGCGGGCGGAGCATTGTTGGTGACGACGAGCCAGGATGACGGCGGCGCGTCACCGGCCGCGTTCGAGGCGAGGACCTCGACATGATAAACCCGGCTCACGCCATCCTGTGCCGCCAGCGCGGACGTATAAGTGGCCGCCGGGGTGGAGGTCACGATCTCGCGCTTGAGCGTGGTTCGGTCGGCCAGATAAAAGCGAAATTTATAGGTCACGGCCCGCGTCGAAGGATCGCACACGACTGACAGCGAACTGCCGTCCCAGCCATGGGCAAGCGCGAGGCCGGTTACCCGGTCGGGAAGCGCTGTCGAGGGCGTGAGCGACACCGTGTAAGGCGACAGCGTCGATATATCCTGGAGTTCCAGGCCGAAGACATTGAACGACGGGAACTTGACGTAGATCGTCGATCCGACGTTGAGGCTGGCATAGCTGAACTTGAACACGGCATCGTCGAGCCGGATGAAGCGCTGGCCGACGGCATGGCTCGCCGGCAACGTGCCCGCGAATCCGCGGCGCAAGGTAGTTAGGTTATAGGTGCCGGTGCCGGTCAGCGTCGCGGTTTGATAAGTGACTAACTCGTCGCCGACAATGCACAGCGAACCGCCGGCATTGGCCTCGGCGGCCGTCGCCGAGCCGAGTTCGCCGCGTGAAGCGGTGAGATCGACCGCTATCGTGTTCGCTGTGTCGGGATCGGCATGATTAGCCAGCGCCGCCGTCAGCACGCCGTGGCGCGCAGGGCCGTTGACCGTGCCCGCGCGGGAATAGGTGACGTTATCGACGCTGACCCAGACCTCGCAGCCACCCCAATTCGGCGACGGCGATGCGACCGCGCACCATATCTCCGGATCGCCGTTGGTGAGCGAGGTTGGCGCGTTGATGAGGGCAGGCGTCGAAACCGAGCCCGGAGTATCCGCTGCATTGGGCTGCCGGTCCGGTCCGCTCGAATGCGAAGCGTAGAGCGCGGCAGACGCGGTTCCGACCGGCACGCCCTCCGCGGTGATCGACAGGAGTCCGTCGGCATCCTCGCCAATCTCGGTGATCCGCACCAGCACGCGATTGAGCAACAGTGAATCGGTCGTCGTCGTCAGCGTCACCAGATCGGTCGGCTCGAGCAACGCGAAATTCCACGGCAGCTTGAAGGTGTATTTCTCCCGCGTGTAGAGCACACGCTGGCCGTATAGCTGGACCGCCTTCCGGGCGATTGCCGCATCGCAGATGCAATGGACCGTGGTCGGATCCTGCTTGCGCCGGCCATAGGTGACGATGTTGTCGAGATCCTGGGCGGTCGCGATGCCGACATTATATTGCTGGCTGCGATCCAGGAACTCGAACTGGACGATGTTATAGGCGTCGGACTGGTCGACGATTTCGATCGAGACGGCGTTGCCGCCGTCGTCGACTACCAGATCGTCTTCCGTCAGGTCGTATACCGGGGTCAGGTTCGGCGCCCAGGTCACCGAATTGCCCGTTGCCGCGGCATCGCCATACGGCCGGATCTTGAGCATCCCTTCCGACCAAAAGACCGCCGCGTTGGTCGCGGTCAGCCATTCCTCCAGGATCGACGCCGCGCTCGACTGCGATTCGAGCATTGGCGAAAGCAGCAGGTTGTTGGCGCGGCAATAAAGCGAATAATCGGACAGATCGCCGATCAGACCCGATCCCCACATCGGGACGCCATAGGCTGCATTGGTCAGGAAGTCGGTGATGATGTCCTTCGGATCGGCGTCGCACACGCCGCCCCCGAGCTGGGTGGCAAAGTCGATCTCGAAACTGTGGTTCGACAGAGTGGCGCTGTCGGCAAGATCGTAATCCTGGGCATAGACATAGGCGATGCCCGAATAATTGATTGCCTGAGCGGGGAATTTGGACGTCAGATAGCCCCAGACCGGCTGGGTCGCCGCGCCCGTTGCCAGGCTCAGCCCGGCGGCCGATAGCGTCGTCAACACCGCCGTGTCCTTGTAGATCGTGCGGATACCTTGAATGCCGCTCGCGCCGCCCTCGCAGATGCCCAAGATGATCGACGCGGTATAGGTATAGGTCGTGTTCTTGGAACCGCCGCCCAGGCCCTTGCCGGCACTGGTCTTGGTCGTGTGCGGGATTGCGGTGAAAGCGTTGTACCAGATGAGATTGCACTTCATCCGGCCCCGGCCCCAGCCAAGCGAGATGGGCAGGCCCAGGGTTGACGATTGGACCTGCAGCCCGTTGAGCTTCGGTGATGTGGTCGAGGTAGACTTGCCGCCCATCATTGATCCTCGAACAGGGTGAAGAACTTGACCGGCCGGGAGCGCAGCTCCTCGTCGCGATCGACATTGCCGCGCACGACGCCGCCGCCGCGGATCACGGCGTGCAGCACTTCGGGCAGGTCGATGACGATCGCCGCATGCGAATAGCAGCGGCCGTACTTCCAGATCGCGAGATCGCCGGGCCCGACCGCCTCGCGCGGGATCTCTCGCGCGAACCGCGTGATCCAGCCCAGGAACTGCTCCTCGTCGCGATGCAGCATCCATTGCGGCGAGTAATCGGGTTCGACCCGCGGGATCAGTCCCACCGCTTCATATACCGCCGCCGGCAGCATCGCGCAGTCGACCCCGACGCCGCGCAGTCGTGCCCGGTGATGATACGGCGTTCCTTCCCAGCCGAGTGCCTCGCGCACCACATCGTCGCGCGTCATCCGAACGCGGTCTCCGGCACCGGGACGTACGGCGTTGCCTTGAACCGCCCGAGATTGTTGAAGCGGACCGAACACCGGCTCTGCGTCAGATCGCAGCCGGGATAGGCGGTGAAGGTGTTGCCCGCGACCGGCAGCGCGGGGAGGGGAGAGACGAGCTGGAACAGGCCCGCCGTATCGTTCGCCATGATCGTCGCCGAGATGCCGGTGTTCGGCCCCGACGTGAACACGATCCGCCCTTGGGCGAAATCATTGGCCGGTGGCGTCAGGCTGGTGTCGAACATTGTGAGGGTCGGGGCCGGTGACGCGCCGACAATGCCGGTCACCGCGAAGGCCGCCGGATTGAGCGCGCAGCCGGCGTCATAGACCGCATGCAGGCAGGCCGCTTGATAGAGGTTGGCCGGCATGTTGGCGTTGAGCAGCACGGTCCACGACGACACCGTGATCGTCGCGCCGTCGCCGGTGATCGCGCTGATCGCGGTGACGCGCCCCGAAAACCTCAGCACCGTGCCCACCACCGGCAGGTTCCAATCGGTCAGGAAGGCGCGATCCAGCCGGACATTGGCGCCATCGAACCCATGCCCCCGGATGAACGGGATGATCGGCACGCCATTGATCAGATCGTCCGGATTCGCGGTGATCGCCATGTCGACGATCGCCACGTCGAGCCCGATCTTCTCGCTGATATCCTGCCGCTCGATCATCGGGCCAAGTGCATAGACGTGACCGCCCGACGCGATCGGGACGTCACCGCCCGACCATCTGATGACGGCGCCGCCGACCAGCGTAATCGTCCACAGGTCGACCATCTGGAAATCCGCGCCGCTGTTGAGCAGGGTGATCAGCGCAGGCGATGCAGTTTTCATGGTCAGGCCTTGGTGGTGGTGAAGGAGAGCCCGTCCTGCGACCACAGGCTCTGCATCATCTGGTTGAGCTCGAGCGCGTCGTCGTCGAAGCGGCAGGCGAACATGAAGCGCCCGGTCCAGGTCAGCACTTTTCCGGCCGCGGGCGCGCTGGTGAACGTGATCGATCCTCGCGGACCGACCGTGAAGCTCGCAACTGGGGCAGTGTCGGCGAACACGGTCGGCGTTCCAAGCACACCGCCGACCGGTTCGGAAAAGGTCGCGCTACCGAACGCCATGCTCCGAACGAGCTGGAACTTGGTCGTTACCCCGTCTCCGATTCCGAACCGCTGCGCCGCGACGGTGTTGTCGCCAGGGTCGAAGAAGAAGAATTCCTGATATTGTCCGCCGTGCAGCAGGAAGAACGCCGCCAGTCTCTCGAGGTCGGGCGTGGCGGGGAGGTCGCGCAACACCTCGTACGATACCTTGAACTGCCACCGTGGATAGGACCAGGTCTTGCGCCGCCGCTCGCGTCCCGACGATGCCGTCGCGATCTTGGTCGCCCAAGTCGGCGTCTTCGCGACCAGGAACGACTGCCCGATCAGCGTCGGGAACACGTCTGGGTCGTCGATCGACGGATCGGATGTGACGAGCCAGCGTGTCGGCAGGTAGAGCGTGGGCAATCTCGTCTCCAATCGAATGGGCTGCGCGGATCGCCGCGGGGATCGGTAGGGAAGGTGCCACGGCCGCGGTGGCGCAGATGCGGCCGCGGATCGGCGCTTGCTGCGCCTGTGCCGGCCACACATTGATCACCCCCGAAATCCGCAACCGGCGCCGACAATCGCATCCAAATTGGAGCTATCGACCGGTCTGACATCTTGCGCGGCGATCGCGTATCGCTAGCCTAGCAACCGACAATTCCGACATCGTTTCAAGGATGTGCGCGATGACGTTCGTGATTTTCGATGTTGACGGCGGCAACCCAATTCACGCAACAGGAAACCAAAGGGGGGAATATTCCAATGGCTCAGATTTCTTGTCCGCAATGCCGCAGCGCGACGCCGCGCGCGGGCTTCGGCTTCCTCAAGATCGCGGTGGCAATCCTGTTCTTTCCTATCGGTCTGCTGATCCTGTTGACTGGTCGCAAGCCGACGGCCTGCCGCCAATGCAATTTCCTTTTTACGACCTGATCCGGCCTGTCTGCCAGTCATCTCGGACAGCTGACCATCGCATCGATCCTGACACCCAATGCGTGTCCGCGGCAAATCAGCGGAGGCCAAGCAAGATCGGCGGTACGAAGGCTTGGTTGGCATCGAAAGGTGCAGCAGGAAGGGTCGGGATCCGGCCCGCCGCGGCATTGTTGGCAATGGTGGCGATCGGAACCGCGTCGCCCGCGCCGGCGAACAATCAGGACAAGAAAGCCGATGCTGCAGCGGTCGCCGCCATCAAGGCGCGGATCGTCCAATTGCGGGCTGACCCACAGAGTAGGAGGTGTCTCGGCGCCGATGCGGTTACCTGCCTCGCGAGCCTCAGCTTTAGCTTCACCCTGACGACGCCGCCCCTGTGGATGGCTGGTGGTTTCAAACTGCCGGGGCCGGTCCAGCGCGACATCAACGGCCGGACGATGCCCGCGACGATGGATTTCCTGATTAAATTCAATCCAAAGGATCGCTATCTTCTCAACGACAGCATGGTCGGCGCCAAAATCGGGCTTAGCGACGGCGAGCATGTCGACAGCGTGGATTTCGATCTCAAAGAAAACCCACTCCTGGCCCAAACGGAGGCCGAGTGGGATAAGACCCATGTTTTCCAATTGGCAACGGCTGTACTCGGCCCCGCCTGCATAGGAACCGATCGCATTGCCTTCTATCGACGCTACGACGCCGTCCAGAGGCAGGAATCGAGTTCGGACCGTGTCGATCTCGGCTACCGTAACTCTCGCCGTTCGTCATCAATCTCTGGTGACACCAAAATCTGCGGCGTGACCATGCACGTCACCTCCATCAGCGGATACTCCCGCTCGACCGGATCTTACGGCGGAGCCGTGCTGACATTCCGATTGTGACGCGATCCGGTCAGCAGCCGAAGCATCGCGCCTGTCGTCAGCCCGGAAGGGAGAAGCCCAGCTTACCCTCGCGGTGAGCCATTTTCATCGCCTTGGCGAAGGCGTTGCGGTTGGCGATGATCTGGCTCTCAGTCAGGCCACGCGCGCTATGGTCGTGATAATGGTAACCGCCGCCCGCCGAAGACGCGTCATTCGCCGCAGCGGGTGCGTTCGAATTGGCGGCGCCCCCCAGCATCGACCGCAACGGTTGCGCCGCCCAGGCGGGAAGGACCATTTCCCGCTCGTGCAGCATGGTCAGTCCGCCATCGACATCCCAGATGCCGCCGGCCCCGCTGGGGATGGCCAGAGTGGAAATGAACGACATCGCCGCGGAATACGCGGTCGCCGCTGCCGCGGGCGCGAGGCCTGGTCCGACGACAGGGATGGCTGCCGTGGCAGCATAGGCGCCTGATCCCGCGACGGCGGCATTGCCGGAAATCTCACCGGCTGCCGCCGTCTTGCTCGCCGCTCCGCCCAGCAACAGTGCGGAAAGATGCTGCACCAACCATTTCTGAATGATCTGCGCGAGCGCGTCGGACAAGATGCCGACCATCCCCTTGTAGAGATTCTGGAGCGTAGTCGCGAAGGACTGCTGGAAAGTGAGCAGCTTGGAGATGTTCTGGCCCCATAGCTGCGCGGTCGCATTGATCGCCTGGCGCTCGATTTGCGTACGCTCGAGCAGCGCCTTGCGCTCAAGGTCGGCGATCTTCCCCTTGGAGGTCTTGACCGCATCTTCCTTCTTTTTCTGCAGCGCCTTCCAGTCCGCCGAATCCTTCAGATAGAGCTTCTGCTCGTCCTCGAAAAACTTCTCCTCAATACCCATACGGGCCTGCTCGGTCTTGATTTCTTCCTGCAGCAATTGGCCTTGGGTTTTGACACCCATCTGGACCAGGAATTCGCCCGATTTCTGGACGGCCTCGACGCGCTCCTGTTGGTTCTTTTCAAAGTCCTGGATCGCCTTATCGTCGATCTTGCTCACCTCGGCGGCGGTCTTGCTCGCCGAGGCAACGATCTTCGCATCGGCCTGTCCGGCGTCCTTGGCTTTCTCGTCGGAAACGGGGGAGGCTTTGCTGCCGCTCCCGCCGACGGCGGTCCGGCGCGTACTACCGCCGCCGCCAGAGTTGGACGTATGCCCCTTTCCGCTACCATTACCGCCTATGTTGCCGCCATCCGTGCCGGGCAGGCGCGCGATTCCGCCGGTCCCGGTCGGGCCGGGCACGGCTTGCCCGTTGGCCGCTGCCGCCACCGTCTTCGCCAGGTCGGCATAGACGGCCTTGATCTTGGCTGCCGTCTCCGTCGCATGCTTCTGAATGCGGTCGAGCCCCGATTGCCAGTCGCCTTCGATCGCGCCCCAATTCAACGTGAATACGTCGCGTGCGATCGTGCCCATCATCGTGAGCCGGTCGATGAACAGGATAATCGCGGCCTTGAGCACCTCGATGACGATCGTCACGCTGTCGTTCAGGATCTCCCAGGCGTCCTTGAACAGGTTGAGCGCGGTTTCCGCCATCTGAGTCGCATTCGGCGTTTTCACCCCGAACGCGTCGCTGATGTCGCTGACCAGCGCCCCAACGATATCGACGACCGCGCTCCACAATGCCTGAAAGATGCCCGCCAGCGCGTTGATCACGATGCCGACACGCTCGATCACCTGGACGATTACCTGGAAGATCCCGGCGACTATGCCGCCCGAATTATAGCTGTCGATACAGGCTTTGACTAAGCCGGTGAAGCTATTGACGATTTCAGTCAGCACCGGCGCCAGCGCATCGGTCAGCACATTACCCATACCCGTCCAGGTAAGCTGCGCCTCATTGACCGATTCGCCCAGCTTGGTGCCCCGCTCGATTGCCCGGTCGTTGGCGGCACCATAAGATTCGGTCTTCTGCGCCAGATTAGAAATCGCCGCGCCGCCCTGGTTCAGGAACGGGATGGCCTCTGCGCCTGCCTGACCCATCAGCTTGATCGCCATCGCGGTCTTTTGCGGGCCATCGGCGGTTTTGGCGAACTTGTCGGCGACCGTGGTCAGGATCGTCATCTGATCCGACCCGGCCTTGATGTCGATCCCAAGCTTTTTGAACGTGTCGGGGCTTTTGCTGAAATTCTTGTCGAGCGTCGCCGTGCTCTGCGACAATTTTGTAAAGTCGGTTCCGGTCGCCTTCGCCATCCCCTGCAGCAATTGCACCTGGTGGGTCGACATGCCGAGCTCCTTGGAGAGCACGGTCACCTTCTCGGACGATTCGCCCATCGCGATGATCGCCTCGGCCGCCTGCTTGCCGACCTCGATCAGGCTGCCCGCCATCTCCTTGGCGCCCTTAATCCCTTCGACCAGCTTGCCGAACCCGCTTTTGCCCTCACCGGACTTGGCCGCCATTTCCTGCAACGCCGCGCTGTTTTCTCGCAGTGCGCTGGCCATTTCGTTCAGGCCGCTCACGACCTCCTGCGGCTTCAGTCCCCGCATGCTCGCGGTCAACGCATCCATCGATTGGGTGCTGTGCTCGACCGCGCCGCGCATCCCGGCAAAGCCTTCGGTCATGCTGTCCGCGGCGCCCTGGACCGTGCTCTTCAGCTCGCCCAGGTCGCCGCGGACCTCCTGTATACCCGCCTCGACTCCGGATGTGTCGGCCGAGATCCGAATGGAGACGGTATCGCTCATGACATGTCCTTCAGTCTCTGGAGTATCGCACGCGACGCTGCCGCCGTGTCGCCGCCGGCGACGGGCATCGCGACCTCGGCGGAAAGCCGTGCAAGCGTTGGCTGGGTCGGCGAAAGTTCACGTGTCTCGGCCGAGCTACGGTCCTTGCTCGGGATCAGGTCGACTCCCAGCGCGCGTGCGATCGCGACCGCGGCGATATTGAGCGGCGGGCCGGTCCGCCGCCAGGTCTGGTGCTGGGCCTCGACATCGGCCAACCCCCAATCGCGTTCGATCGCGGCCTTCGACCCGCCTTCGATTCCGGCAGCGATCAGCTCGTGGACGAGCTCGGCAAGTCCGTGCTCGAGGCTCCCGCCGGTGCCGTTTCCGTGGGAGCCGTCGCTTCCCCCTTGCGCTTGAGTCCCGATTCCTCGCTCAGGTCCAGGAAAGCGGTCTGCAGTCCGACGAACTCGTCCATCGACACGTTCGCCTCCAGATAGTCGGCGGTCAGCGTCGGATCGATTTTGGCCAATCCGATCGACAGCACGTTGAGCAGGTCGACCGCCGAGTCCATTAGATCGGACAGCGATCCGTTGCCGTCGGTCTTACGCTGGATATTGTCGATAAACGGTGCGGCTCGGCGCAGTTCGCCGAGTTTGTAAGGCGCGATCGCGAAATCGCGCCCTAGGATATGGATGGTCGCCATATTACTGCGCCGACCCCCATTTCAGCACGTTGCCCGACGGATCGGCGAATGCCGAGAAATCGAGTTCCGGGATCATGAAGTCATCGACCTTGGTCTGCAGCGCGAGCTTATTCGAGACGCAAGCGAACAGGGTCAATGCCAGGCCGTTGCCGCCAAGCTGATTGAAGAAATCGGCGCGGAAAGTGGGCGCCTGGCCCATCTGGATGTTCTGCACGACCGAGGTCTTCGCGACCGTGGACGTCGCGGTGTAGCTGTAGTTGATGAAGACCAGCTTGCCGGTATCGGCGGCTGCGAACAGATACGCCCCGGTGGTGACGCTATACTGCCCGGCGGTGGGGGCGGAAGCAACGCGCGTCATCGGGTTGCCGGTGGCGTCGCGCACGCCCAGATCGCCCGCCCAGGTGCCGCTGCCTGGCACGGTCGGCGTGATCGTGAATGGTGTCGCCGGGATCGTCGCGCCGGTGACGTCGTTGACGATGCTGTACAGGCTCGATGTTACCGTCTGGCCGAAGAAAAGGCTGTTCATCACCGCGCCGTTGAACTGGCCATATTTGGCCTTGCCGGTGATCTTCATCTTGCCCCGGCCGACCGCGACCGGGAACTGATTGGAGCCATACAACTCCTTGATGTCGCCGCTGATGTCGATCGAGACTTCCTGCGTCACCGCCAGCATCAGCGGCGTGGGGTTGGCGATTGCCGCGCCCGTCGCGTCAAAGGTCGGCGTGCCCCACAGCACTCCGGCACCGAAATTGTACATGGCCATGCCAATTCTCCAATAAAAAAGCCCGCAAGACGCGAGCATTGGCGTTCGTCCTTGAAAGTGATCTGTAACTAGACGGCAGTGAAACCCGCGCGCGTGATCTGGCGCCGCTCGTCGTCACTCAGGTCGTCCGGCACGGCAAGCACGCCGTCCTCGACATGGATTTCGCGCTCGGTTGACAGCGTGATCGCGCTGACATGAGCCGGTGCCGCGAAGCGCAGCAGCGAAGGTGAGGTCGCCGTATCGCCGTCTGCCGTCGGCATCAGGGGGTCGGTATCGGCCGCGGCGGATTGCGATCGTGCCATTGGTTTCTCCGTTGTCGTCAAGGAAGGATGATGGTGATGGGGACGATCAGCATGGCCTGACCGTCCAGGTCGCCATTGTCCTTGTGGATCGTGCCGTCGATATATGCCCGGTAGGCAAGCCCGCCGAGCGTCTGCCGCGCACCGGGTAGCGCGGGGCGAAACGCCGCCTCGATCGCGTCGAGGATCGCGTTGCTGGTTTCCGCGGGAGTTGCCGCTTGGTCCTTGCCGCCGCGGTGATAGATGATCCAGCTCGCGTGCAGGCTATGCTTGTCGAGCTGCCCGTCGAGCGAGGCAAGCGTCTCGGTACCCTCGATCTGGTACAGCCCGGGCGCGGGCGCCTTGTCCCACATCTTGAGCCGGCGGGATCGCTCGACGAAAGCTTCGTCATTGCCCCAACGCACGTCCGCGAGTGCAAGGAGTGCGTCGAACACCTCATTGCGAATGGTCATCCGATCGCCTCCTGTGCGGCGGTTATCGCCGTCAATTTCAGCGCAGCTGCGATCTCGTCGGTCTCATCACTCAGCGCGCCGGCCAGATAGGGCCGCGCCGGAATGCGGGATCCGGGATGGTGGACCACCCGCGCGAAGACGTGCTTGCCGCCCGCCACGAAGGCAAATGCCTTGGCCTTGTCGGGGACGATGTCGTGCGGCGACGTGCTGCCACCATGCTCCAGGATCGCAGCGTAAGGCACGCTATCGTTGACGAATACTTCGCCGAGGATGCTGTCGCCCTTGGCCTCGACCCTGCGCTCGACCGCGTTCGCCAGCCTGCCGGTACGCGCGTTCAGCATCTGGCCGTGAAGCTTGTCGTCGATCACATGCCGCTGCAGTTCGGCGGTCGCCGCCGTCACCTTGGCCTCGACCGCCGCCGATATCTGCGACGACAGACGATCGAGTCCGGCACTCAACGCCTCCGCATCCAGCGTCACGCTCATAATGGCGCCGCCAGCATGTAATTGTTGAGCCGTGCCAGCACTGCCTGGTGCATCGCCTCGCGGCTGAACGCGACGGTAGTCGCGCCCGAACTTGCATGGCTGGTCTCGCCGATATGCGTGCGGGCCGAATAGGCTTCGCCAACCAGCTCAGTCACCGCCAGCATTAGATCGGCCGGGACGGAATCATATCCCGCGACATACGTCACTCGCACCGGCCGATCGTACGGCGTTCGCGATCCAACCAGGATCAAGCTGCGCCCATCGGTCGCAACCCCGGATGCGTTGCCGATCGCATCGACCGCAGTGTCGATCCGCGTCTCGCCCCATTCGACCGAGGTCACCGATTGGACCGGCCAGTTCCTCAGCAGGAACCGGGATCCGCCGGTCCCGCGATAGGTTTCGACATGCGTCGCCGTCAGGACCTTACGCTGGATAGTGTTCTCGACGAACGCCGACACCTGGGTGACCAGATCGGTCAGCAGCGCGTCGTCATTGTCGCTCGAAATGTTAAGCCAGCGTTTGACCGCCGACAGGTTGGTGAGGTCGCCCGACGCCATGACGTCATCGGCCCACGAAGCTGAAACCGTGATCGAGCAGCTCGGCCGCCGCTGCGATCGGCACCGTCACGACGCCGTTGGCATCCGCCGCGAACGATTGCCCGCGCCAGCTACACCCGTTGCCATCCTCATGGAGCATCGTGACGGTGTCAGCCGCCGCCGCTTTGGGCGCACGGCGCGGGGAAGCATTGTCGGCCATCGGCGTCTCCTCTCGGAAAATGAAAAGGCCCCGCCGGTCATCGCGGCGGGGCCAGGAAAGCCCGGGGAAGGGGTGGGCGCCCGCGGAGGAGAAGGATCAGCCGTTGGCGATATTGGCGATCACGCCCATCGCGAACGGCGCATAGACCGCCAGCGTCTCCTCGACATAGACGCCCGACATCTCGGCACGCGTCGTGATCGGCCAGTCGATCTGGTAGTAATCGCGGCGCACCTTCATCTCCGCGACATTGGGCACCTCGCTCGATTGGTATTGGACCGGCAGGTCGCCGGCCCAGCCCAGGATCGTCCCCGC
>NZ_BCYU01000016.1 GCF_001598355.1 Sphingomonas asaccharolytica NBRC 15499 | reverse complement strand
GGGCGAACGCAGCGCGAGCCATAGGACTGGACCCAGCCGCTGACGGTGAAGGCGAAACCGGACAATTGCTCGCCGAAATATTGCACCATGTCGTTACGCTCGAATTCGCCATGGACGAGCATGTCGAGCCCGGCTTCCTCCTGCCAGCGGATCGCGCGTTCGGTTTCTTCGCGGAGGAACTGCTCATAGGCCGCGGCATCGAGCGTCCCGCGATTGTGATCGGCACGCGCGCGGCGCACCTCGGCGGTCTGCGGGAACGAACCGATCGTGGTGGTCGGGAAAGCGGGCAGGCCAAGTGCGTCGGCCTGGGTCGCTGCACGGGCAGGGTAGGGCGACCGCCGCTCGCGATCGGCGGGAATGACGCCGGCCAGCCGGGCCGCGACCGCGGTATCGTGGATCAGCGGCGAGGTCTTGCGCGCCGCTGCTGCCGCACTCGATGCCGCCAACTCCTCGGCAACGCTGTCACGATCTTCGTTGAGGGCGCGCTTCAGCGTCGCGAGCTCGCCGACCTTTTGCACCGCAAAAGCGAGCCATTGCGCGATTTCCGGGTCGATCCTGCGTTCGAGCGCGAGGTCGACCGGCGTGTGGAGCAACGAGCAGGACGGGGCGAGGACGATGTCGCGCTGTGCGGCGATCGGCTCCAGCCGGTCGAGCAACGCGGCGAGGTCGGCGCGCCACACATTGCGCCCGTCGATCACGCCGAGCGAGAGCAATAGCGACTTGGGCGCCTTGGCCAGCACCGCGTCGAGTTGCTGCGGCGCGCGAACCAGATCGACGTGCAATCCGGCGACCGGCAAATGGATCGCCAGATCAAGATTGTCCTCGAGCCCGCCGAAATAGGTCGCGAGCATCAGTTTCACGCCGGCGCGCGGCAGTTTGGCGTAAGCGCGAGTGATCGCGGTGCGCTGGCGTTCGCTCAGGTCGAGCACCAGCACCGGTTCATCGATCTGCACCCAGTCGGCGCCGGCCTGGCCGAGCTGGGTCAATATGGCGGTGTAGAGCCCCAGCACTTCATCCAGATAGTCGAACGGATCGACCCCGCGCCCCTTGGCGAGGCTGAGCCAGGTGACCGGGCCGAGCAGGACCGGACGCGTTTCGAACCCCTGCGCCTTGGCCTCGCGATAATCGTCGACGATCTTGGCCGAGCTCAGCGCCAGTTTCTGCCCGGCGACCAGTTCGGGGACCATATAATGGTAATTGGTGTCGAACCATTTGGTCATCTCGCACGCGGTCAGGCTGCCGTGCCCGTGCCCGCAATCATCATCCTCGCCCGTCGTGCCGCGCGCCATCGCGAAATAGGTGGCAAGGTCGGAATCGCCCGCCGTTTTGCCATAGCGTTCGGGGATCGCCCCCAGCATCAGGCTGGTGTCGAGGACGTGGTCGTAGAGCGAGAAATCGTTCGACGGCAGCCAATCGGCGCCGAGCGCCCTTTGCCGCGCCCAGGCGGCGGTACGCAGTCCGGCAGCGGCTTCGAGCAACTCGTTTTCGGACGATTGGCCCGACCAGAATTTCTCGAGCGCGAACTTCAATTCGCGGCGCGGCCCGATGCGCGGGAATCCGAGTGTGGCAACAGTGACGGTCATGGTCTTCATACCCCGATGAAAGGCGGAGGCAGAGACCAGACACGAGCACACACGGGCGACACGGGGGCCGACCGCAGGATGCAAGCGGCCAGCCCGGACACCCCGCCGGTGGACGTTATCGCGTCGGAGGCAGGTCTCCTGGCTCACGGGTCAACACGCCGGTCCGGCCTTCCCAGGGGCGAGCCCCCAGTGACACTCATCGACCGCCGCTCGCCGCTTACAGTTGCGGGGGCAGCGCCGGCCTTGGCCCCGAAGGACCGCACCGGCTTCCCGTCTTAGCTTCGGCGCGGGCGAACCCGTCCGAAGAACCTCGACATGCGCCTTATCCTGCTCCGAGCGAGTCGCGTCAAGCGGGATATAAAGAATTCTTTATATGAGGTCATTCCTCCCCGGAACGGGGAGGAATTAAGGCCGATCAGCGGTTGGCCGCCGCTCTCAGTTGAACCTGCCGCTCGACCAGCTCGATCGCGCGCTTCACCGCGGCTTCGATCGACAGGAAGCTGGTATCGAGGATGCCGGCATCGACCGCCATCACCAGCGGCGCCGCATCGCGCCCCATGTCGCGCTGATCGCGCAAACGAATATCCGCCAGCACCTTGTCGAGGCTGAGCGTGCTGCCACGCGCCTTGAGCTCGGTATGGCGGCGGCGGGCGCGGATCTGGGGCGTCGCCTTGACGAACAGTTTGGCGTCGGCGTCGGGGGCGATCACCGTGCCGATATCGCGCCCGTCGAGCACCGCGCCGCCTTCCTGATGCGCGAACTTGCGCTGGCGTTGCAGCAATGCGGCCCGAATCAACGGATGCGCCGAGACGATCGAGGCGCGCTGCCCCGCTTCGTCGCTGCGCAACACGGGATCGTCGAGCAAACTGTCGTCGAAATTGCTCGCGGCGAATGCATCGGCCTCCTTCGTCGGGTCGAGGTCGAGGCGATGCACATTCTCGGCGACCGCACGGTACAACAGCCCGGTGTCGAGATGCGGCAGGCGATAATGTTTCGCCAGGGCGCGGGCGACGGTGCCCTTGCCGCTGGCGGCGGGACCGTCCACGGCGATGATCATACGCTAAACTCCATGAACCGCGTCCTAGGCGCGTGCGTCCTGTCGCGCCAGCCAGCCGCGGATCAATGCGACCGTTTCCAGCGTCCGGTCGGCGAAGATACCATGCGCCGAGCCGGGGATGGTGGCATATTCAGCGCCCGGCACCCGCGCGGCGAATCCGGCCAAAGTGGTCGGGCGCGCTTCGTCATACTGGCCGCCCAGAAAGATCGCGCGCCGTCCGTCGAGCCTGGCCAGCAGCGGCTCCCCGTCATAATCCTTGAGGCTACCGGTGCAGGCGAATTCGCTCGGCCCCCACATCGCATTGTAGAGCTTGGGATTGAAGCCGTTGGGATGCGCGCCGGCATAAGCGATCGCCGCGGGCTTGGCTGGTTCGCGGCCGTTGAACGCGCGGTAAAAGGCATTGACGCCGTCGTCGCAAGCACGGCTGGGGCCGGTGTCGCAACTGGCGATCTGCGCCTGCACCGCCGACGGCAAGGTCGCGCGCAAGGCATTGGCGTCCGCGATCCAGCTTTTGGTCGAGACAAGCGGGCTGGCCATCGCCAGCCCGCGCAACGCCGCCGGTCGCCGGGCGCCATATTCGAGCGCGAGCGTACCGCCCCAGCTATGCCCGAGCAGATGCCAGCGATCGACCCCGAGCGCCTTCCTGACCAGCTCGATCTCATCGACGAAGCGCTCCACGCGCCAATTCTTCGGATCGTTCGGCCGGTCCGACTGCCCACTGTCGAGCTGGTCGTAGAGAATCACCGCGCGCTCATCGGCGAGCGCGGCCGCGGGCATGAAATGCTCATGGTCGCCGCCCGGGCCGCCATGCAGCATGACGATCGGCGGCTTGGCGCCGTTCAGTCTGCCGTTGACGCGAACATATACGCGGCCGCCCTCGACCGGGACCATTTTCTCGAGATCGGGCGCCGGATAGCCATCGACCTTGCGCGCGAAAAGCGGGCGGGGGAGGGCGAAGGTGGCGCCGAGCGCGAGGCCGCCGGCGAGCAGCTCGCGACGGCCGACCATGCGGCTCATGCGCGCCCCGCCAATTGCTCCAGTGTCTCGAAGAACACCGGATAGGAGGTCGCGACGGGGGCGACGTCGTCAATCATGATCGGCCGCCGGGCGACCAGCCCCGCCACCGTCATCGCCATCGCGATGCGATGGTCGAGCAAAGAGGCGATCGTCGCGCCGCCTGGGATCGGCTCACCGCCGCTGCCGGTGATCGCCAATCCGTCGTCGAATTCCTCGACGGTCACGCCGCAAGCTTCGAGTGCCGCCGCCATCGCCGCGATGCGGTCCGATTCCTTGACGCGCAGCTCGTGCGCGCCGCGCGCGACGGTGCGGCCGGCGGCCAAGGCCGCGGCGACGAACAGCACCGGATATTCGTCGATCATGCTCGGCGCGAGATCGGGGGGCACGTCGATCGCCTTGAGCGCCGCGTGACGCACGACCAGATCGGCGACCGGCTCGCCGCCGACGGTCCGCGGATCGACCTCGGTGATGTCGGCGCCCATCATCCGCAGCGCGGCGAAGATGCCCGCGCGCGTCGGGTTGAGCCCGACATTGGCGATCGTCACGTCGCTGCCCGGCACGATCGACGCCGCCACTGCCCAGAACGCCGCCGAACTCGGATCGCCCGGCACGACGATCTGCTGCGGCTTCAATTCGGCCTCGCCATGGACCGAGATCACGCGCCCCTTGTTGGTCGCCTCGACCGTCAGATTGGCACCGAACCCGGCGAGCATCCGCTCGCTATGGTCGCGTGTCGGCACGGGCTCGATCACCCGCGTGATCCCCGGCGTGTTGAGGCCGGCCAGCAGCACCGCCGACTTGACCTGGGCCGAGGCGACCGGGAGCGTGTACTCGATCGGCACCGCCGGGCAGATGCCGCGGACCATCATCGGCAAGCGGCCACCCGGACTGGACGTGAATTCCGCCCCCATCAGCGACAGCGGATCGATCACGCGCCCCATCGGGCGTTTGCTGAGCGAGGCGTCGCCGACGAACGTCACGGTGATCGCATGGCTGGCGACCAGCCCGGCGAGCAGCCGCGTCGACGTCCCCGAATTGCCCATGTCGAGCGCGCCCGCCGGCTGCAGCAATCCGCCGACCCCGACACCCCAGACGCGCCAGATGCCGTCGTCGCTGCGCTCAATGGTGGCACCCATCGCCCGCATCGCAGCGGCAGTGGCGAGCACATCCTCGCCTTCGAGTAGGCCCTCGATCCGGCTTTCGCCGACCGTCAGGCTCGACAGCATCAATGAGCGATGGCTGATCGACTTGTCGCCGGGTACGGTGACGCGGCCGGTCAGGCCAGCAGAGGATTCGATCCGGAGGGGTTTAGGAGCAGCATGCGACATCGGTCGCGGGCTTTGACAGCCACCTTGCGCTATGGCAAGGCGCGCGCCACTTTAGGGGTCGATCCCCGAAATTTGCAGTAAATCGAAAGGTACACATCGGCATGGTTAAGCCGGAATGGGGCACGAAGCGTACGTGCCCGAAATGCGCAACGCGTTTCTATGATCTTGGCAAGGACGACCCGGTGACTTGCATCAATTGCAACACCGCCTGGGCGCCCGAGCCGATCCTGAAGTCGAAGCAGCCGCTGCCGTTCGAGGTGGTGAAGGCCGAGAAGCCCGAAAAGGACGATTCGGACCTCGAGGGTGACGATCTGGAGATCGGCATCGAGGAAGGCGAGCCTTCGGCCGACGATGAAGTCGATCTGGGCGGTGACGACGATCTCGGTGTCGAGACCGGCGGCAACGAAGACGAAAACTGATCGACGCAATTTTAAGGCAAGCGGGCTAACCACCCGCTTGTCAAAGGGGCGCAGTCCGGTTAGGGGCGCCTTCCTTCCCGGAAAGTGTGGGGCCGTAGCTCAGCTGGGAGAGCGCTGCAATGGCATTGCAGAGGTCAGGGGTTCGATCCCCCTCGGCTCCACCAACCCGTTCCGTAGGACTGAAAAAGCCCGCAGCGCCTGATGGCGCGGCGGGCTTTTTCGTAACGATCTAAACCGGCACGAATCTCCAAGAAACGATCCAGTTGGTGTCACGCTGGCATAGATGGCACCAAAAAGAGCGCCCCACCGAAGCCGGCGGAGCGCTCTTTACCAAACGACCAAAAAAGCCGGCCGGTTACTTGTTGCCGTTGTCCTTCACGCCAACGGTCGGGACGTCGATCGACTTCTTCTCGGTCTTCACCGTGGGGACGTCGACCGTGGTCTTTGACGTGCCGACGACGACTTCCTTCGATTTCACGTCGACGTCGGGCAGCGCGCCACCCTTGGCGCTGACATTGACCTTCGGCAGTTCGCCGCCCTTGACATTGGCGCTCCAGAACCCCGTCGCGAACAGCAGGCCGATAATGACAAGAGCCAACAGAACGACCGCGCCAACGATCATTCCAGTATTGCTCTTCCGTTCGACGTATGTCGTGTTCCCTGCGTTATCGCGATACTCTGCCATGATCATACTCCACCTTGTGCCTAGACTCGAAACAGGCTTGCGACAAATATGTTCCGTTGGCGCAACGTCCATTGAGAGCTTGCTGGCGAGTTGGGCGCGTGAGCCAACGCTCGTGGCGGGGGATCGCGTACTGGGAGCGTCAGGCATGGCGTAGAAGGAGATCGGGGCGCTTTTCAGAGTCTACCGGTCAGGTTTTTCGTGCCTGTTTAAACTGGCGCGGATCTCACGGACGAATCCCCCGGCGTCGTCCTAGAGATGAATAATCCCCCGCCGCGCCGCATGCGCCACGGCATCCGTGCGTCCCGTCGCGTCCAGCTTGTCGATCAGCCGGCCGACATGGAATTTGGCGGTGTCGGGGGAAATGCCCAGCCGCTGGCCGATCGCCTTGTTGGACAGGCCTTCGGCAAGCAACGCGATCACGTCGCGCTCGCGCGGCGTCAGGTCGAACCCGTGCTCGCTCGCGTCGGCCGCGCTGAGGACCAGGTCGGACGCTTCGTCGGCGCCCGCAATCCGCAATTCCGGGATCTGCCCCAGGATGTCGGCGAGCCGGGCGGCGAGCGTCGGGTCATCGATGCGGATCGCGAGACGCAGGCCCGCCGCGGGATCGCGATTGCTCACCGGTCCGGCCGATCCCCGATCGTCACCGCCACCTCCAGAGGCGCTCCCCCGCGCCGAACGCCAAGCACGATTTCGGTGCCGATCGGCGTCGCCCGCAGCGTCCGCAGCAGCGCTCCGACATGCGGCATGCGCTGGCCGGCCCAGGACAGGATGATGTCTCCCTGATGCAGGCCGGCGTGCGCCGCCGGGCTCTCCCGCTCGATCGCCATCACCATGGCGCCATGGCCACCGTCATCGAGCGGAACGTCCTTGAGACCGACGCCGAGATAGGCGATCTGGACCCGACCGTGATCGAGCAATTGCCGGGCAACGCGATCGACGGTCGCCGCCGGGATGACCAATGTCCGGCCACGCGGGCCGCGCACCGCCATGCCGAAAGCGCCGCCGCCGCCATCAATGGCAAGACCCCCCTCGGCGCGACGCCGCAGCCGCAGGTCCAGTTCGATCCGGGCATCGATCGTGCCGCCGCGCATCGACTGCCACGCCGCGCCGACCGCGGCGATGCCGCCGAACGCGATCAACGGCGCGCTATCGGCCGCCGCGACGATCAAGGCGAGCGCGCCGGGCCGGACGGCCATGTCGGCGAGGGCTGCCACCGGTGCCTTGAGACCCTCGACCCGGAGCAGGGCGATATCGGTCGCTGCGTCGCGCCCGATCAGGGTCGCACTGCGCACCGTGCCGTCGGACTCCTCGATCTCGATCGACCCTTCATCGGCCAGCGTCTCATCGGGGGTGATGACCAACCCGTCGCGCCAGACGAAGCCGCTCGCCAGCGAATGGCGTGACTGGACTTCGACAATCGAGGGCGTGGTGGCGGCGGCGAGGTCGGCGAGCGATGCGGAAAGCTCGGCGAGGGGCGATGTGGTTGTCATAGGAAAATCTCCTGAGCACGGGAGATAGGGTGCCGCCGCGATGTTTCGCTACTGCCCGGTCGGGTAGGGTCGTCCTACTGGTTGCCGGGTTGCCTGGAGGCTTTTTCGTGCCTGTTTAAATTGGCACGGATCTCCGTAATGGGCGGTTCCGCCGCGGCCGCGCAGGGCCAGAGATACCCTGAGCCGTCTACGCCTCGGCTTGGTGCTTCAGATCTCGATACCAGTGGTTCGACCGAAAGCATTGCTGGTCGATTACCGAAGCTAGTCGCGCTGCCGCTGCAGGCGCGCTGCGGATCGTCGACATCGCTTCCTGGGCTCGAATGAAGGCGAGCCGTCCATCATCGTTCACATCAGTGACGAGATGATCCCCGATGATTTGGAGGAAGACCGAAAAAGGATCCATATGCGCCGTCGGGACCCGGACATTTCCCAGCAAGCCTTTGACATAATCGTCCTCGCTCGCGACGGCGTCAAACTGCCGGTTGTGCGCCGCGTTGATATGTTTGACATAGTCGGCCATCGAGGCGATCTGGCTGTGATATACCGGGTGCGCAGGTAACTGGTCATCATAGTCGTAGTGGATGCCGTAAACGTGCTTCAGCCGCTTGTCATCGACCTCGCGGAAGTAACCAACCCGCGTCGCGAAGCCACTGGCCCTCATATCGTCCCGCGTCGATTCCGGTGAGAAAAGGAGGCTGCCGGTCACGGTGACGTAGATCGAGCTGTCGGTGCGGGCCGCCTTCTCCTTGAGCCGGAATGTCACCGGCTGAACTCCTACTTCGATCCCTGCATTGGTCGGCCGCACGATGAAGATGTCCGCAGATTGGTTCGGCCGGGCTTCGCCGCCCATTTTGCGAACCTCGGCATAGAAACTGCCCCATGCCTCGCGCACGCGCCGCTCGATGGTCGGCATCAGATTCGGTGCCGCCATCCTAGCTACCGAGCATAGGCGAAGTCTCGTCGAAGAATACACGTTCGACCCGGCTCAGATCGGCCCCCAAAGGTATCCATCCGCTTGATCCGATCGAACAATCGCTTCGCTCGCAAACGACCGCGTCGGTAAATGGGCAGCGATACCCGCCCAACTCTCCCTGGCAGCGGGGGCAATTATATCTCTCGAGCGGCGCGGCGCCGAGCTGTTGTTCGAGAAGCGCGCGGCGGTACGAGGCCTGGTCGCCGCTATACTCGATGTCTGAGTTTTCAGCCCAGCCATCGACCAGATCATCGATTCCGGCGCGCCAGTAAAAGGGGCCAAGTTCCGCAAATGGACCGTCATAGGCGGCGGCCGTGATCGCACTTTCGACCGAGCCCGCGGCACTGTCGGCGACCGCGAAGTAGGAGCACGCAGCGCGTGCGTCGAGCAGCGGTCCCGGGTAGCGGAGGATCGAATTGAACAGCAGGTGCCCGAGAATGTAGGATGACAATGCCCGACGCGACGGTTCGGACCGGTCGGATTGAA
The DNA here is from genome assembly GCF_001598355.1 of Sphingomonas asaccharolytica NBRC 15499. GTDB lineage: Bacteria > Pseudomonadota > Alphaproteobacteria > Sphingomonadales > Sphingomonadaceae > Sphingomonas > Sphingomonas asaccharolytica. The sequence goes on along the minus strand of NZ_BCYU01000016.1, from coordinate 63,832 downwards.
CGAGCTCGAACAGACTGGCGTTGGTGCCGATCTGCGGTGTGTAGAGGGAGAATGCCGAAACCGCGCCGGGATGGCCGAGAAGCTCGGCTAACATGTTCGCAGGACTTGGCGCGGTGAGAAGTGCCGCGTTAGTCACAAACCGCTCCCAGATTTCCTTGAAACCCCGATAGATCGCTGCGATCTCAGCGGCGCCTTCGGTGGTGCTGGACTCGAACCGAAATTCGAAAAGGTTTGGCTCTTTGGGAATGTTCTGGCGGTTTCCGCGTGAATAATCGCCGACAGGGATGGCACGCTCTTGGCACCATGCGACCACGCTCGCTCCGAAGAAACCCGAGGCGCCTTTGGTCAGATCATAGTCGGTCACCACGAGCGTGGCGCCATTTGCGACCATTCCGTCGAATGTTGCGAGCACATCGCCGGCCTCCGGCAACCATGCAATCACTTCGCAGCCCTCATCATGCAGGGCTGCCTTCACCGCGGCGTCAAGCTCGCCGAGTTGTTTCGAGTCGTCGTCGATTAGAATGATCCGGCCGATAGAAAACTTCGGTGACGTCATAGGTCGTCCTCGACGAGCAGCGGAAACTGCACCTCGACGCAGGTGGTGAAACCAGGGGGTGGATCGGTTAACTGGGCGGCACCACCAAAAGCCGCCGCGCCCCTCCTGACAAGTGCCAGACCCAAGCCCATCCCCGATCCTAGCGGGTCAGCACGGGACTCCGTGGTAGTGAACAGAGGATCGAATATCAGATTGCGAACCGGCGCAGGGATTCCAATGCCAGTGTCCGAAACTTGCAGATAGTGGCGGTCTCCCTCGTTCCATGCGCGCATAGCGATGGTCCGATTGTCTTGGTCGGTCGAGGTCGTCACTGCCTTCAACGCGTTTGTCAAAAGGTTTTGGGCAATCCCGTTATAGAGTGAGACGGGCACGAGCGGTGCCATCACGTCGGGTTCGACACCGATCTCGATATCGATCTTTCGGTCCTTCGCATATTGCGCAAACAGCTTCGTCACTTGGGTGAGCCGGGGCCGGACAGGGTAGGGCTTTGTTGGCGTGCCGCGTGCCCCGCGAATATAAAGTTCGGAATAGGAGACGAACGCTTCAATCTTGGCGATGTGCGACGCAAAACTCTTCGCACGAGGCTCGAATGACGGAATTTCCGCCGCCAACGCCCACAGTTCCTTTTCTGCGTCTTTCAGCTCGGCGATGGCAGTGCCGAACTCGTGCGTCATGAAGCCGCCGATAACACCGAGAAGGCTCATAACTTCGAGCTGTTGCTCGCGCTCCTTGCTGCCTGCCTCCTGCCGCTCGACCCGTTCCTGGCTTTCCGAGAGCATCGCGATGATGCGATGTTTCTGCGGTGGACTGAGACCGGGATCCCCTTCGATCTCGTCTATTGCTGCAGCGGTCTTTTGCCTGCCTTCCTCGATCAGGCGCTGTGCCTTGGCGGCATCCTCTTCTTGCTGGAGTTGGCGGTCGGCGACCGCGATCATCTCGACCGCGCCGCGAATGATGTCGACCAACTGGGTATATGCGTCGTTCGAGACGAAGCCCTCACGGTCGGCGGCGGCAACGAGCCCCGTTTGACTGCCCGTGCGCGACCGCCGCCCTCGCACTTCGACAGCGCCAATCAACTGGGCTGACTGAGGAAGACGCAGCATCCAGTTCGTCTTCGGGGAGCCTTGCACTTCCTTGGTCATGGAGAAATGTTGGCGGGTTATTCCCGATTGAGGATGTCGCTCGTTGCGTGCCGCGTCACGCACGAGGAAGAGCCAATCATCGCCTTCCTCACCATAGGGTTGGACCTGAAACCCACGATCAAAAACCTTCACGCCGCTATTCTCACGTACCCAGCTATAGGCGGCGCGGCCGTCCACCGGAGCGCCGGCAAAAGTGCCGGGCCGCCGCGGGAAGAAGCGTATGTCGGCCTTTAATGTGCCAATAAGATTTTCGTATGCATCGTTAATCGCGATGTAGGGCTTCTTCTCGTTTCCTCTGAAGACCTGAATCTTCAGCCGCTTGCCTTTCATAACAACGCTGGCGCGAAGCACGTATTTGGCGAGCAGAGCATTCGAGAGGTCGATGTCCTCATCGTCCTGCTTAGATTGGAGTAGGAAGCCCGGGTCCGCCTTGTTGCTCGAGTCAGCCTCATCATCTCCGGACAGCAGCGATCGCACCGCCGACACGACTCCGACACTGCCGGTCCGGATTTTCTTCCAATCGAGCGACTTCGCGCCATCACGCAGCGAGGACACGCGCAACGTGGTGCCTGTCGGCGTCTCGTCCGAAACGCGGGTTAGGACGTAGGGGACTTCAATCTTCCCAAGATCTTCCCCCTCGTCGAACTTCTCCCATTCGAAATCCGCGACCAGCCTAGTTTTGTGTTTGCGTTTGGCGTCGTATGCCACCGAATCGAGTTGGAGCACTAAGCCGAGGAACCGAACGGCAAATCTTCCAATTCCCTTCTCGCCCGTAATCTCCCGCCCGAAGAGCGGAGAGCGCGCATTGCGTTCCTTCGAGCTCGTGCCGATCCGCATCCAGGCATTCGCGAATGTATCACGCGTCATGCCGTGGCCGGTGTCCTCGACGATGATCGCATCGCCTTCAACTTCGATCGTGCAGCGCGTGGCATCTGCGTCGTAGGCGTTCTTGATCAACTCTAGCAGCGCGACCTCAGGCTGGCGTACCAATCGCTCGCCGAGCTCACGAAGGATGCGGCTTTCGATCGAGAAGGGGAGATCGCCCCGCTCAAGCACATCCGCTTTCATCGGACTTCGGCCAACAGCGCATTGAGTTGATTAATTTCGATTTTCCTCAGACCATTCGCGTGGGCAACGATTCGATCTCGAATATCGAGATCGGAAACAGCTGTCATGAATGCCTGTGTGGCCTCAACCGTCAAGCCATAGATGCCCGCTACGCCGCCAACGGCCCTAGCGCCTATCGAATTACTGCAGATCTTAGGAATCGGTCCTTTGAAGCTTGTGGCGACGAGCAGGTCGGGAACTGGCGGCATCTTGAACTTCCACCAGACCGGCCGCTCGCGACAGGTGCTCGTCGCTTGCTGCGCATCATCATCGATCGAGTCGAGATAGGCATGCAATCGAGCGCTGGGTTCATCGGCGACATTGAGCAACCAGCAGCGCTGCCCGGCGTAGCGGAAGTGCCGATCGAACGCCTCTTCGTCCAACTCCCCGGATGTAGGCGGAAAGTGACGGAGACTAGTGACGCATCGAATCACGTCTTGTTCGACGGCCAACCCATATCGCGCGCGCTGTGCCTCTGTGAGTGTGAAAATTTGTTGGGAGCCGGGGCTGAGACCTCGCACGGCTCGCGCAGAATCGGGGGAGGTGCTGCGTGCTGAGCGATATGGAATGTGCCCACATGCGGATCCGCTCTCAGACAGCAGCTGCTGAAACCCACCCGAGCCGTCGTCCGCAAAGTAGCGCCAGCGGCCGGTGGCATCTCGCTTGTCGACGATCGTGATGGCCGAGGTTGTGAGCACACCGCCGAACGTCGCATCCGCGATCCTGTAGACATCTACGTTCCAGCCCTTGGACCGAATATAGTCCCGAAGGCGCGCCGCTGAGGGACGGGAGACCCATTCGTAGGGAATGACAATTGCGCACAAGCCGTCCTCCGAGACGCTCAGCAATGACAGTAGGAAGAAATACTGCCAGGCATTGGCCAATCCAGACAGGGCAACTCCCGATCTCGCCTCCAACTGCTCGGCGACTTTCTGACGCCAACCCGCGGGGAGGTCTTGATTGCGGACGAAAGGAGGATTCCCGATCGCCAGATCCGCATTTTCAACGACATCCGAGAACGCGCACCGATGTACAATCCTAGCGTTGGCGGGCAACGTGTCAGACGCGCAGCGATTCCAATCGATTTCGTATCCAAGGTAGCTGGCGTACCGCCCCTGCCTTGCGAACCGCCCATCGCCCGCGCCGAAATCGACAACGGTTCCGATGTGGGCTCTTCGCTGCTCTACCGCGCGCCACGTGGCCGCTACCAGATCCTGGGGAGTATCAACTTGGCAGCGGTCGAGATAGAGAGAGATGTCCTCGCCGCGCCAATCCGCGCTGATGTGCAGCGCCTCCGTGGTGCTCGCGGTCGCCGGGATGAGGTCGAGCTTCATCGACCGAGTCCAAACGCGCCCGAGGGCTGATCGTCAATGCGGTTCTTCCACAGCGTCATCACGGTACGGCCCTTGCGTGCCCACTGCCCCTAACTCGTCGCGAATAGCTATATACGCATAGACAACGATTACAATGCGCATATTATTATTGAGATGACCGATGATTCGCTTCGAATTGGACGCGCGTTGCGGGAGCGGATGCGTCTGCAGGGCCTCAGCCAACAGGAGGTTGCGCGGCAGAATGGCGTGTCACAGCCACGAATTTCGCGTGTGCTGGCCGGGGATTTCACAGAGCGCTCGGTGCTTGCCCGCGAACTATGCGTGCAACTTGGAGTCGAGCCGCTTGATGCGCATATCTCGGAAGCTGATCGCGCATTCGAGCGCGTGGCTGGATCGCTTCGCTCAATCTGGGACGGAACAGTGAGCGGCGCGACCAGCTTGGGACGGCTCATCGAGGCAGTGCGGTCTGTTCGAGTGCCGGACGAATATTCGGATGCGGACGGCCGGAGCCTTTCGGCCTAGCCCCGACGATCGGTGAAATCTGCGACGTTGGATCGTGTATTCTTGCGGTCCGTGCCCGAAACTGGCCAGTCCGCAAAACGGCCCAGATCGAGCCGTTAAGCCTCAATTCGGCGCCGGCCAACTCTCCCTCTAAAATTTGCGGATCTCCAGAGCGGCGGTCGGTCACGGGCCACGCTGGCCGCCGACCGTGCCAACAGCCTCGCCCCCAACGCCCCGTGCATTTATTGATAATGACATTGACTCGCAATAGCGACAATCATACGAGCCGCGCTCCCCGATCGCATCTTGGAAGGCTCGTCGATGACCATTGCCCGCAGTCACCTCGCTTTCTCCGCCGTGCTGGCGCTGGCCTGGAGCCATCCGGCCTGGGCGGCGGGGCCTGAGGACGAAACCGACGATCAGACGAAGCCGGAGATCGTCATCACCGGCACGCTGGCGGCGAACCAGAGCGCATCGTCGACCGGGCTGCCGCTGACGCTGCGCGAAACGCCGCAATCGGTCACGATCATCGACCGCAGCCGGATCGACGATTTCGCGCTGACCAACATCAACGACCTGCTCGACCAGGCGGTCGGGATCAATGTCGAGCGGGTCGAGACCGACCGCACCTATTTCAACGCGCGCGGCTTCGACATCACCAATTTCCAGGTCGACGGGATCGGCCTGCCGTTGATCTGGGGACTGCAGTTCGGCGCGCTCGACACGGCGCTATGGGATCGGGTCGAGACGGTGCGCGGCGCCAATGCGATCATGACCGGGATCGGCAATCCGTCGGCGACGATCAATTATGTTCGCAAGCGGCCGACCGAGGACTTCCAGGCCTCGGCCTCGGTCATGGCGGGGTCGTGGAACCAGTTGCGCTTCGAAGGCGACGTGTCGGGCCCGCTCGATGCGTCGGGCAATGTCGCCGCGCGGCTGATCTACGCGCATGACAATCGCGATTCCTGGCTCGACTTCAACCACGTCAACCGCAACGTCTATGGCGGCATCGTCTCGTGGAACATCACGCCGCGGCTGACCGCGACCGCCGGCTATACGCGGCAGGAAAACCATGCCGATGGCGTGATGTGGGGGGCGTTGCCGCTGACCTATAGCGACGGGACGCGGATCGATTATCCGGTCTCCGCCTCGACCTCGGCGCCCTGGACCTATTGGAACGTCACCGATCAGAGCGCGTTCGGCGAGCTCGCCTATGATCTCGGCGGCGGCTGGTCGGCCAAGGGGGTGTTCACCTACAAGCGCTTCGAGGAAGAAGCGAAGCTGCTCTACGCCTATAATTTCCCCGATCGCGCGACCGGGCTGGGCGTCGCGGGCATGTCGGGCATCTATCCCTCGGCTTATGATCAGTATCTCGGCGATTTCTACGCGTCCGGCCCGTTCCGGCTGTTCGGCCGCCAGCACCAATTGGCGTTCGGCGTCTCGACCGCGCGCTCGCACGGCCGCGAATGGGAGAATTTCTCGAGCGATGCGATCGTCTTTCCGGCGGTCGGCGACTGGGGGAAGGCCATCGTCCCCGAACCCTCCTATCCCGGCGCCTATCTCGCCGCCGATTATACCGACCGGCTGACCCGCGCTTATGGTGCCGCGCATCTCAACATCACCGATCGGTTGAAGGCGGTGGTCGGCGCCAGCGCGATGTGGCTCAAGTCGACCGGCATTTCCTACGGCACCGACCAGTCGCGCGACGCGCATGCCGTCAGCCCCTATGCCGGCGTGACCTATGACGTGACGAAGAACGTCTCGCTCTATGCGAGCTACACCGACATCTTCAATCCGCAGACCGAAGTCGACATCAACAACCGCAAGCTCGATCCGGCGCGAGGCAGCAGCATCGAGGGCGGCATCAAGAGCGAGTGGTTTGGCGGCAGGCTCTACGCCACCGCATCCTTGTTCCGTGCGAAGCAGAAGGGGCTGGCGTCGGCGATCGGCGCGTTCGGCGATCCCAACGGGCCGTGCGTCAACGGGCCGGTCGGCGGGACCTGCTATGCCGGGGTCGACACCACCTCGCGCGGGTTCGAGATCGAGATTGCGGGCAAGGTCACCGACAATTGGCGAGTGAGCGGCGGTTATACCGGGCTGGAGATCGAGGATCAGGCCGGCAACCCGACCCGCACCTTCCTGCCGACCAAGTCGCTCAAGCTGTCGACCACGTACACGGTGCCGCGGCTCAACGACCTCAAGCTCGGCGCGCAGCTGCGCTGGCAGAACGCGATCCGCTACGCCGATGCCACGGTGCAGAATATGGGCGTGGTGACCGGCGACGTCCTGCTGCGCCAGGATAGCTATGCGGTGCTCGACCTGATGGCGGGTATCCGGCTGCTCGATTACGTCCGCGCGACGGTCAATGTGCGCAACGTCACCGACACCAAATATCTCGCCAGCCTGATGTGGGGCCAGGCTTATTACGCCGCGCCGCGCAGCGTGGCGGTGACGATCGGGCTGAGCTTCTGATGGCGGCGCGCGCGGCTGAGCGGCGCGGCTGGCGCTATCGCGGCAACGTTGCCGCGCGCGTGCTCGCGGCGACGGTCGGCGCTTATGGCGTCGCCTCGTGCCTGGCGATGGCGGTCGCGCGATTGGGTGCGGGCGGGCGGATCGACGCGGTGATCGCGGGGACCTTGTGCGCTTATCTGGCGGTGCCGGCGGTCGCGATCTGGGCGTTCTTCGCGCGTGGTCCATGGCGGGCCTGGGGCGGGGTAGTCGTGCTGGCCGTTTTGTTCGGCGGGCTGGCCTGGATGATCGGGCCGCCGGCGCGATGAGCGCGATCCGTGAGGGGACGCGGCAGGTCATGGCCTGGCTGCACGGCTGGACCGGGCTGGTGCTCGGCTGGGTGCTGTTCGTGATGTGCCTGGCGGGCACGATGAGCGTGTTCAAGCCCGAGATCAGCCGCTGGATGCGCCCCGAGGCGACCGCGAGCGCAGGCAGGGTCGAGGCGATCGCGGCGGCGACCAACTGGCTGGCGGCAAACGCGCGGGGATCGACCGGCTGGTACCTGACCGCGCCCGACGATCGCGGCAACAGTGTCGAGGCGACCTACGATAATGGCGGCGATTTTGTCGCGCGCGCGCTCGACCCGGTCAGCGGCGCGCCGGTCGCGCGCGAGACGCTGGGCGGGGAATTCTTCTACCGCCTCCATTTCGAGCTTCAGCTGCCGTTTCCCTGGGGCCGCTGGCTGGCCTCGATCGCCGCTTTGGCGATGCTGACCGCGCTCGTCACCGGGATCATCGCGCACCGGCGCCTCTTCCGCGACTTCTTCACCTTTCGCCCGCGAAAAGGACAACGGTCCTGGCTCGACGGGCACAATGCGCTGGGCGTGCTGGCCATGCCGTTCCATCTGATGATCACCTTCAGCGGGCTGGTCACGCTCGCGTCATTGAACATGCCCTGGGGGATCGTCGCCAATTACGGCAACGATCTCGCCGCGGCCTATCGCGACCTCGCCCCCGGCGCGGTCGACCGGCCGGCCGCGGGGCGCCCCGCGACGCTGGCGCCGATCGCGCCGATGCTGCGAGAGGCCGAGCGGCGGTTCGGCGCCGCGCCGTTCTCGCGCGTTGCGCTGGCCAATCCCGCCGACGCCGCGTCGGTCGTCACCGTCTATCGCAGCGATGCGGCGCAGATCGGCGCGACCGTGGCAGAGGTCAGTTTCGACGGGCCGAGCGGCCGGGTGATCGGCGCCTGGAGCGAGGCGCGGCCGGCGGTCGGCACCTATGCGGTGATTTATGGCCTGCATATGGGCCGGTTCGCGAGCGGTTTGCTGCGCTGGCTCTATTTCCTCGGCGGCGCGATGCTGACCTTGGCGGTGGCCAGCGGGATGATCCTGTGGGTGGTCAAACGCCGCGAACGCGCGCCCTTGTCGCTGGCGAACCGGATCGTCGAGCGGCTCAATGTCGGGATCATCGCCGGGGTGCCGATCGGCTTCGCGGCCTATCTCTGCGCGAACCGGCTGCTGCCGGTCGGCCTGCTCGATCGCGCGCAACAGGAAGTGACGATCGCGCTCGACGCCGCCGGCCTCGCGCTGCTCGTCGCGCTCGCCGTGCCGCCGCGCCTGGGCTGGCCGTTGCTGCTGGGAGTCCTTGCGTTGCTGTGTCTCGCCGCACCGGTCGTCGGAGGAGGGCTATCCTATCTGTCGCAGGCATTGGCCCGCGGCGACGCGGTGCTGCCCGTGGCCGACGCGTTGCTCATCGGTGCCGCCCTGGCCGCTTCGGTTGGCGTGCGGACTGTAACACGCCGGCGCCCCGATACTCGCCGCACAGTGCGGGCGAGGGCGATCGCATGACCTTCGCGATGTTGGAATTCCTCGGCCTCTATCTGCTCGCCGCCTCGATGCACCCGCATCGCGGCGTCTTGCTCGGCGGCTGGCGCAGCATCGCCACGCCCCGTGCGACCGTGATCGCCGGCTGGTCGCTCGTCGCGCTGTCGTTCGGGCTTGCCGTCGCGGGACCTGCGCCGACCGATATCGTCACGTGGTTCGGCCTGCTCCCGATGGCGAGTGGCTCGATCCTGCTCGGCCTGAGCTTCGCCCCGCATCTGGTCCGCGCGGCGATGATCGCCGGACTAGCGGGCGGGTTGGCCGCGATGCTACTGCACTGATCCCGTCACCCTCGCGAATGCGCTGGCCCGGAAATCCGCGGCCTCCCCGTCAGGCGTCGCCCGGAATGGGCGCCTCCGGGTTGATGAGCCCCGCGCGGCGCAATTCCGCCCAGAAGTCCGCGGGCACGACTTCTTTCAGCGCGGCGCTGTCCTCGCCGATGCGGCTCGGGCGGCTGGCCCCGGGAATCACTGCCGCAACCGCCGGGTGGGCAAGCGAGAATTGCAGGCCCGCCGCCTTCATGCTGATGCCATATCGATCGGCGATTGCCTTGATCCGCGCGACCTTGTCGAGGATCGCGGGCGTCGCCGGCGCATATTCGAAGTTCGGCCCGCCGACGAGCGCACCCGAGCTGTACGGGCCGCCGACGACGATACCCAGGCCGCGCGCCTCGGCCTTGGGCATCAGCCGCTGGAGCGCGCGATCATGGTCGAGCAAAGTGTAGCGGCCGGCGAGCAGCGATCCGTCCGGGTGCGGCCCGTCGAGGTCGAGCAGCAGTTCGATCGGCTCGACCCTGTTCACGCCGAGCCCCCAGGCCTTGATCACCCCTTCGTCGCGCAGGCGGTCGAGTGCCTTGAACGCGCCCTTGCGCGCACTCTCGAACATCGACAGCCATTCGTCGCCATAGAAATCCTGCGCGACGTCATGGACCCAGACGATCTCGATGCGGTCGGTCTTGAGGCGCTTCAGGCTATCCTCGATCGATCGCAGCGTCGCATCTTCCGAATAATCGTTCACGATGCGGTTGGGGCGACCATATTTGAACACGTCGCCCTTCTCGCCGAGATCGCGCGCGCTGACGTCCTCGACCTCGTCGAGGATGATGCGGCCTACCTTCGTGCTGATGACATAGTCGTCGCGCGGACGCGCGCCGAGCGCTTCGCCCATGCGGATCTCGGCCAGCCCCGCGCCGTAGAAGGGCGCATTGTCGAAATAGCGGATGCCGTCGTTCCACGCCGCATCCACCGTCGCGAGCGCTTCGTCTTCCGGGATATCGCGGAACATGTTGCCGAGCGGCGCGGCGCCGAATCCGAGCCGGCTCGGAAGGATCTGCTTGAGAGACATGGTTTCGCTCCATTTTGCTGCGGCGGCCGGGGTTGCGGCAGCCGCCCGAACATTGCCCCTCTCGCCCGAATGCCGCCTCTTTCATCCTCCGGGCGACGAGATCTGCGCGATATGCTGCCGCAGGGCGTTGATGGTGTCGAGCAACTCGATCAGGCTGGGCATCTCATCCGGGCGGTGGCGGCCTGAAGTCGGTCGAGGCGATCCGGTTGCGCGCACCGGCGCGATGAAGCGATAGCCTCTGCCGACGACGGTCGCGATAAACCGCGGCACGCCAGGATCGTCCTCCAGGGCGCGCCGCAGGCTGGCGACATTCACCTTGAGATTGGTCTCCTCGACATAGACGTTCGGCCAGACTCGCGAGATCAGCGTGCGTTTGTCCACCAGCTCGCCCGGCTTCTCGACAAGAGCCGTGAGGATGTCGAGTGCGCGTCCCCCGATTCTGACCGGCGCCTTCCGCTTCAGCAGCAGCTGCTGTTCCGGCCTCAAAAGGAACGGGCCGAATGCAAAGCAGCGTTGCTCCGGCCCGGCGTGGTCGAAATCGGATGCGTATTCCTGTGATCGAATTATCCCGGGAACAGCTTCGGAAGCGGCAGTCGTCGGCATTTCGACACTCCTCGGGGCTTGGCGCATGGCAGACCGATCGGCATCTGGCCCATTACTGGAACGCGTTCGACAGCGGCGCCCTATCCGATAGCGGCAGGATAAGCTGCGGTTCCAACATCGGTCCATGGCCCAAACCGGGTAGGCCAGAATACCCATTTGGGTGATGGCGCAGGTTCGGCGCGCAAAGGGCTGCGACCAGTCGAGATCGCTTCCGGCCGATGCTTCCTCGATGGAACGCCAGGCTAAAGTTCGATGATCCCTCGCTTGGCGGCAACCGTCACCGCGTGCGTCCGGTCCGCGACCCCCAATTTGGCGAAGATGCGCTTGAGATGCGCCTTTACCGTATCCTCCGAAACACCCAGCCTCCAGGCGATCCGCTTGTTCGGATTGCCGGCCGCCACCAGCGACAGGATCTCGATTTCGCGCTCGGTCAGGGCGTCGCCGATCGCGTGCACCGCAATCTGCGTCGCGACCTCGGGAGGGATATGGCGCCCGCCGCCATGCACGGCGCGGATCGCGTCGATCAGGTCGGTCCGCATCGCGCTCTTGAGCAAATAGCCGTTCGCCCCCGCCTTGAGCGCACGCAGCGCTTTCGCGTCGCCGACATAGGTCGTCAGCACCAGAATACGCACCTGCGGATGGTCTCTACTGATCGTCTGGATCGCCTCGACTCCGTCGATGCCGGGCATTTGCAGGTCCATCAGCACCACGTCGGGCTTGGCGGCCTCGATCGCGGCGATCGCGGCGGCGCCGTCGCCGGCTTCCGCAACCACGATCATATCCGACTGCCGCGTGATCGACCCGACGACTCCGTCGCGCAGCATCGGGTGATCGTCCACGATCATCACGCGAATGGGATTGGCGGTCACTGAGTCATCCATCGCTGCGTTCCCTCGCGAACCGACGTCGCCAGGCTAGCCGGATCGGGGCGTGATGTATCGGCATGGGCAATGCCGGCCCTCGATCGTCACTTTGACTAACGTACCCGGGACTTAGCGCCTTCGCCTCACGCGCGTCGACAGCCAGCACCCGCCCTGGGCCGTCACGCTACCGGAATTAACCGCGCTTGACGGAGATGAACAACCGCAGGCCGCCGCGCACGTCATCTGCCGTGGCGCTTCACCCTTGACCGACGCCACCAGGCCAGCCACGCCCACCGGGGCCTGTCGGCATAGGCGATCTCGGCCCCGACCTTCATTTCCACCGACGTCCCGCCGGCGGGATCGGTCGCAATGGCCAGTTGTCCGCCGATCTTCTCCGTCCGCTCGCGCATGCCTACCAGCCCGAAATGGCCGGCGGCGCCGCCCTGGGCGACGATCTCGGATGGGATACCGATTCCGTCGTCGATGATGCGCAGGACAAGGGCCTGGGCGCCGTAAGCAATGGTGATCGAGACTTTGCGCGCGTGCGCGTGGCGGGAGACGTTGAACAATGCCTCATCCGTGATCCGCAGCAGCTCATCGGCAATCGCGGGGTAAATCTCCCGTTGCGGCCCTTCGACGCTTACGTGAATCTCGATCTTGTCCGGCAGAAGGAGCCGCTCGGCGGTGCGGGTGATGACGTCGGACAAGCTCTGGGCGCCGCTCCATCGGCGCAACTCGTGAATGCGGTCGCGCCCTTCGACCACGACGGCATCCGCACTGTCCAGCGCGTCCAGCATGTCGCGGTGCGCCGGCTGAATCGCGCTTATGTCCTGCGCGATGTTGCTGAAGCGCATGATCAGTCCTTGCACGCTCTGCAGCAGGGTATCGTGCAGTTCGCGCGCGATGCGATCGCGCTCGTCCAACCGCTCGATCATCCGTGTCCGGATACGCTCGGCGACGGCGCGTAATCGCAGCGAATAGGCCAGCCACAGCAGCGCCAGCACCACCACCGCCCATAACAGGTAGAATGGCCAACTCTGGAAGAAAGTCGGCGGAATTTCGAACTCCAGTGTCGCGCTCCGTCGATTCCAGACGCCGTCATCGTTCGCCGCCATCAGGCGGAATTTGTAGCGGCCCGGCTTCAGCCCGGTGTAAAAGGCCTCGCGGCGGGTGCCCGGGTCGACCCAGCCGTCGTCCACGCCGTCCAGCTGGTAACGGAACCGCACGCGCGACGGCACGGAAAGGCTCGGCGCGGTGTACTCGATCTGCAGATTGGAGGTGCCCTTGGGCAACTGAATGGGGGCAGTGGCTGCATAGATCCGCCTCCCGGAAACTAGGGACTTGATGATCACGGGCGGTGGGAGGGAATTGAAGGACAGCCGTTTGGGGCCGATGCAGGCGATGCCGAGCCTCGTCACGAACCAGAGACGCCCGTCGGATGCCTCCATCGCCGTTTGCGACGAGGAATCCTGCTGCGCCACGCCGGGCATCCCGTCGTCGCGATCGAACACGCGTACCTTCAGCGGGCGGTCGATATGCGCGAACGCATCGTCCAGGTCGGCGCTCTCGATGTTGACCACGCCGGCGACGGTGTTGAGCCACAGGTCGCCTTCGGACGTTTCGACGATCCCGGCCGTCCGGCTCAGATACGGATGGACGTCCGATCTGAGGGTGATGAAGCGCCGGCCGTCGAACCGCGCCAACCCGAAGTCGCCGCCGGCATAGACATGCCGTCCCCGGACGGCCATCACCACGACGGTTCCGAGCGCAAGATCGTGGCGAGCGGAGAACATGCGACGGGCGGAGCCATCGACCATCTCGATGCGGTCGCCTTCCGCGATCCATACGCGCCCGACCCCGTCGCGGAGCATCTGCATCGGCAGAATGCCTGGGGTCGCGAGGCGTGGCTCAGCCCTCCAGCCATGGCCTGTCCGACAGAACGCCCCTTCGACAGACGACACGCAGATCCGGCCCGCGGCCATTTCGAGGAGAGCAAACGGCCTGCTCCTCGCCCAGGGCAGCGGCACATCCCGTACCGTGGCGCCTGACAGAACGCCCAGCGTTCGGTCCGTGCCGATCCAGGTGCGCGACAGGGCATCCGTATGGAGTATCAATGGCCTCCGTGGAAGGCGGACCAGCTTTTGGGCGGCATGCTCCGAACTTGCTTTGAAGAGAGCGTCGTTCGACGTCACGTACATCGAGCCCGCAGGACCTGCCGCGATCCGGAAACCGTCCCGCGAATCCATGGGAAGCCCGGTGGCCACGACCGCGCTCGTCTCGCGAAACTGGTCGAGGCCGAGGTTGGTCCCCACCCAGACATTGCCTTCACGGTCCTGCAGGATCGGATTGGCGAGGTTGGAGGTCAGGCCACGCTCCGGGCCGAACCGCTCCGTCTTGGTATGCGCATCGAGCACGCCACCTCTCGAGCCAGCGCCGCCGAGACGGAAGAAGCCGCCACTTCCATAGGTTCCCCAAAGGCTACCGTGCCGATCGAAAAGAAGGCTCTGCGCTCGGGGATTGGGCGTTATCGGCGGCACGACCCATATCGTCGTGGATTGGGTAGCCGATCCCGTGATGCGCTGAAGACCGGGCCGGGCACCGGTGGTGAGCCATATCGCCCCGTCCGGCGACTGCTTCAGCTTTGGTCTGTTCCCGGCCGAGGCGGCGACGCGCGAAAAATCGATCGGCGCCTGGGCGCAGCACCCCGAGTTCGCCACCGGCCGCGATCCAGACCGACCCGTCGGCCGCGCCCAGGACGCTGGTCGCGGCGCCGGGAGCTACCCCGCGAGAAGGGCCGAAAATCTCCCATCGACCCTGACGAAAGCGCGCGACTCCGCCTCTGTCATCCTCGCCCAGGGCGGCCCAGACGCCACCCGCGCTGTCTTCGGACAGCTCCAACACGGGGACCGACGGCAGGCTAAGGTCGAACGTGGTGAGGTGGCCCTTACGGAGTCTTGCCAGGGCGCCGGATGCAAAGCCGATCCAAAGGTCACCGGAGCGGGTGGCAACCAGCGAATTGACGTTGAGCGAGGGAAGACTCTCGCCTTTGAGGGGTTGGAACTTCTCGAAACTCGCTCCGTCGAACCGGTAGAGTCCGCCCCCCGTGCCCAGCCAGAGGTAACCGTCGTTCGTCTGGGCGAGAGCCCAGATCTCCGGCGGAGCTCCTTCTCTCGAAGTCCAGGCGGTATGCCGCAATTGTTGCAGGCTGCGCTGCCCGTCCGCCGCGCGCGCGTCGCACAGGCTTGCAAGGACGGGCGCAAGCAACCCCAGCAGGAGGTATTTCCCAGCGGATGGCATGCCCCATATTTCACCCAAAGCCGACGCAGTGTCACGCTGGAGCGGGGGAGACTGGCAAGGTCGGCGGCTTTGCCGTCCGTGACGCCCGCGTCGGTTCCACCAGGCGCGTTGCGGCGACGGTGGCAAAGGGGAAGCAGGCGCCGCGCGATTTCACGCCATGCCGGCGGAAAACGGCGGCCGGTAGCGAGCTATGTTTCGCGCAGGAAGCTTCGCACGATCGCGTTATACGCTTTGGGCTGCTCGCACATCGTCAAGTGGAACAACCCGGCATCACCACTAATCTGGCCCGGCCGGACACGCCGTCGCGTATCGTCTCATGGCAGTCGAGCGTAATCTCGTCGAACGCTCCGGTGGTGAGCAGTAGCGGGTGGGTGATCGCCTTGAGGTCCGCGCGCCGGTCCCAGTCCTTGATCTTGCCCACGATCGTGAACTCGTTGGGGCCATTGAGGACGCGGTAGGCGATCGATTTGGACAGCGCGTCGAAAGAGGCCAGCGCATCCGGCGTCGGCGGCGTGCGCAGCACGAACGCGTCGTAGAAGCGCTGGGCGAGCGCGGCATATTCCGGCGTGTCGGTCTTTCCAGCCTGCTCCAGCGCGCGGATCTTGGTGCCGAAGCCGTCAGGCAGCGAGTCGATCCGCCGCTGCATGCCGGCGATAACCTGCGGCACGCTCGCCAGCGCACCGCCCAGGATCAGCTTCTCGACGCCCTTGCCGCGCCCCTGGCAAAGATACTCGATCGCCAGCAGCGTTCCCCACGAGTGACCGAACAGGATGACCCGGTCGAGACCCAGTGCGGCTCGAACCGCGTCCAACTCCTCGACCGATCGTTGGATCGTATAGATGCTCTCGTCGCTCGGCGCATCGGCCTTGCCGCACCCAAGCTGGTCGAAGAAGATGACCGGCCGCTCGTCCGCCAACGCCTGCATCGACAGCAGATAATTGTGGGCCGCGCCCGGTCCGCCGTGGAGCGTCAGGAGCGGCGTTCGTTTGCCGGATCCGAAGCGACGCCAATAGATCCGGCCGCCCGGTACCGGCGCAAATCCTTCAGCGCTGGGAATGCCCGCTGCCCGCGCGGAGCGCATGGCAGGGAACAACCCGGCCCCGAGCAATGCCGTCCCGCCCTGAACGGCTGCCCGTCGGCTAATCTTCCTGACCATCGTCGCGCACCTCCGTCCCTTGCGCCTCAGCCAACCACGACCGCTTTGAGGCTCAAGGCCCGGCGGTCCGCCAGCGCCCCGACGTTCGCGCGGTAGTGCTGAAAATGCGGGGACGCCTGATGCGCCGCGGCCGCATCCGCGTCTAGATAGAGTTCGTCGAGTACGAAGACGCCGGGCTCGGAGGAATCGGTCCAGAGGTCGTAGCGCAGATTGCCCGGTTCCGACCGGCTGGGCCCGATCAACCCTTCGAGGAGGCTGCGCAATTGGGCTTCCTTGCCCGGATGCGCCGTCAAGATGCCCACGGTTTTCACATTGCTGGTCATCTCGGTTCTCCCGCTACAGCCGATCCTCGTTGTGAAGCTCCGCCGCGGCGGAATCCTGCCCTAGACCAGCACGCCGCGCCGGCGGGGTTAAACGCGGTAAAACTCGGTCAGGCTCGGCTCGACACCGATCCTATCGCCGGTCGGCTGAGCCGGGGAAGTAAGCGGGAATCAAATTCGGAGGGGTCACTTTGAAATTTTGTCGAGCGATTGACCAGTTCGGGATTGAGGATCAGTTTCCGCATTTCGCCGCAATCGGAGGCCAGATGCCCGACGCCCGACAGACGCTCTTCCCCTATGGAATGCAAAAGAATCCCGATGGATCGTGGACGTTTTTCAACCGACGTTACAAGCCTGTAGGAGTTGTAGATGATCAATGGGCTTCTTGGGACGATCCTCGGCATAAGCTCCGATTGAAAGGCTTGACCCCGGCAAAGTTGGCGAAGCTCGATTGGAGCGGCGTTGTTACAGGGGACAGGGTTTATTTCTATAATGATACCTGCATACCAACGCATTCTGCTGCAAATCTGAAGTCGTATTTTGAGAAATTGAAGATTGTGATGGATCTTCGCGAAGAGAGTCCTGACTAGCTTGCGAGCTTTATATAAGACCCGCGCTTTTTGGGTGGTCCTTCCGCATCTGCAACCAACCGAGCAATGTCACCGATTTCCCAAAGGCGATCGGTGATGCCAGCGGCCATCGCCGGGGTGACGCGCAGCGTCTTATGGGTACGGAAAAAATTGTAATACATCATGTGCAGCGCGACCGCGCGGGCGTGGTTCTCAACCTTCCTTGAGAACGCGTTGGTCAGGCGCGTGAATCGGCGGATGTGCATCCGCATGGTCAGGTTTGGGCGATTAACGTAGCTGGTCGAAACGTCCGCGACGTTGGGGTTGCCGGTGACGCAAACTTTCTTTGCGGCGGTGCCGTAGCGGCACGGTGCGGTAATCGTCGGCCCATACATCTCGACCAACTCGTCATAGCCCAAGTCATCAACAAACGTCCCTTCGAACGCTTCGAGATAAGCGCGGTGCCCGTCGCTGGTCAGCAGCATGCGATTGGCAAGGCGCTCGCGCAAATCGTCCATAAACCACATGGCGTATTCCGCGTCTCGGCCGCCAACGAGATACGAGAGGATCATCTTGCTGTCGGCATCAAGCGCCGTCCACGTCCACGTATCGCCAGCGACTTTCGCCGCCTTCGTCTTCGCCACATTCTCTTGCTTGGCATACGTGAACGACCAGATTTCATCGACCAGCACACGCTTGGCTTTGACGTTCCGCACGTTGGCGTCGTGATAAGCGGCGCACGCTTCGCCAGCATCGAATAGTAGCTTCGCGACGGTATTTTTGCTCGCGCCGGTCAGCCGCGTGGTCGCGCGAATACTCATGCCCTCACACAGCATCTGGAGGATTTCGGTTCGGTCGTCGTTCGAGAGTCTGTTCACGGAACCTTCATCTGGTCCTTTCAGAGGCGCTAGTCAAGCATATATGTCAGTTTAAAGCATTTGTTCAATTCGCGTTGTTGACTTTTTGGCAAAGGTGTGCTAGCGGCTGTGGGAATGATGAAAGTAAGGTTCGGGGATGACCGTTTGGCGCTCGTCGAGACTAACCAGGCTCACCGGCTCAAGCTGCCGGTTCAGGTGGTCCAAGTCGCTCGTCGCCGCCTTAGGTTCATTCGCGAAGCGCAAGACGAGCGTGACCTCTACGCCATGGTCAGTTTGCATTACGAAAAGTTGGTTGGAGACCGCGAGAGCCAACGTTCAATCCGGTTGAATGACCAATGGCGGATTCTTTTGGAAATAGACCGAGATTGTCAGCCGTTAGAAGTTGTTATTCTGGAGATTAGTAATCATTATGAGTAAGGGAGACGTATTGTACAAGAATGGCGACGAGCCAATCTTCGACAATTTTGCCGAACCTCCCGGTGTTTACATTCGGGAAGAGTTGGAGGCGCGCGGGTGGTCGCAACGCGACCTCGCTTTCATTCTTGGCTATTCCGAGCAGACCATCACGAAAGTAATTTCCGGGAAGTCCGGTGTCAGTGCCGAGATGGCTAAAGCGTTAGGCGAGGCTTTCGGCACGTCTGCTTCGGTTTGGGCGGGCCTTCAAAAGGAATGGGAGCTTCGCGAAGCGCGCGATCCGGATCCATCCATCAAGGCCCGTGCAGGACTTCAAACCCGATATCCAATCCGCGAGATGATCAGCCGTGGTTGGTTGGAAGAGGCCGAGCAGAGCGTATTGGAAATGCAGTTCACGCGCTTTTTCGAAATGGCCGACAATGACAATGTCAGCTTCGTCGCGGCAGCGCGGAAGACGGATGAGCGGCATAGCCCCGAAGAGTTGGCGTGGCTCTTTCGAGTTCGGCAACTTGCCCGCGCGATTGCTGTTCCGGCCTATGATGCAGACAAGCTGAAAGCGGCGCTCTCCCGGCTACGAGCTTTAATGGTTGACGCAGAAGATATCAGGTTTGTGCCTGAAATATTGGCCGAATGCGGCGTTCGTTTTGTGATCGTGGAGAAGCTGCACAACTGCAAGATTGATGGCGTCTGCACATGGATTGGCGACGAACCTGCTATTGGATTAACCCTTCGTCACAACCGTCTCGATAACTTTTGGTTCGTGTTGATTCATGAGATTGAGCATGTCCTTCAAGGGCATGGCAAGAACGGTAATGAGATTATCGACAGTAATCTTGATGATCCGTTTGCTACTTCGAATTTGGATGCCGAAGTTGAAGCTCAAGAGGCCGTAGCGGATGACGCGGCGAAGAATTTTCCGTTTCCTCACGACAAACTCATTTCATTCTATCGGCGCAAAGCTCCTTACGTGGCCGAGAAGGACGTTATCGGCTTCTCGAGCCTGAACGAAGTGCATCCTGCCATCGTGGTCGGTCAAATTCAGTATTTGAAAGGCGATTACGCATGGCTTCGCAGGTGGTTGGTAGCCGTGAGGCAGCACATCCTACCCACCAGCGTTGTTGATGGGTTTGGGACCATCGCGAAGGCTTCGCTTTAGGATTTGAATAATGGCAACTCGCAGAGAACAAGGCGCAGACATTTTAGATCGTTATCTCGACGAGGTGACAAATGACCCTGCCTCGTTAGATGAGGTAGCCGAATGGGCGCTCGGCAAGGGTCTCTTCAGGCCCGCGCCGATGGACATCCGAAAAATGTGCCGCGAGATTATCGCGGAGGGCGCGCGAGCTCAAAAACGCTTCGACGGAAAACGGTGGTATCGCGCTAAGCACTCGGTTCGCACGAACGTCGGCGGCGTTCAGCTTAATCTGTGGGCAGATATCGACAAGAATGCCTCGCATTCCTTCATGTCGAAATCCATCGGCCAGCGCCGCCGCTCGATCGCAGATGACTGCTTTTCCATGAAAATGGATGCCGATCACTTTAGTGAGGCTCACCCTGACCAGCTCCCGATACAGCCAGTCTTAGACTTCACAGAAGACGTGGCGGAACGGGAGGCGGCCGAGAGATTGGCTCGAGACCGGCGGGATAAGGCGGCCGCTTAAGATTTCTTCCACCTGGCCTGCGCCGCAACACTAGCAATCTCGGAGCGCTGCGCGGGTGTTAACGCCTTTGCCCGTGCAGGTCCGCCTGCAGTCCCAGCCTTCGAAGCACGTTGGGCTGTGGCGCTGGGTTCGCCCTCTTCGACTTCGCCCGTCGCGATGTCGGCAATCAGCTTCGCCAACTGGTTAGGATCGCGTGGGCGCTTAGGCGTCTTGGTCATCCACGACGCCAATCGCCTTTGCCGTTGTCGCGCATTTCGTTCTGCGCGCGCTCGGTGGCCTCTTCCTCGGTCATCCCCTCTTCAACGTAACGCGCGATCAACTCGGCCTTACGCTTTAGAGCTTGCTCTGTGCGCCGCCGAAGCGGCGCGTTCGTTCCAGGTGATCTAACCGTCATGCGCGGCACATAGCGCAGCCAACGCTACTTTGCATGACTGATTTCAAACTGACCCGCTACTCAAGTCCGATCGCCGGGCGATTGATCTCGGGCACGGCTAGCCCGGCCGGCTTCCGGCGCCACGTTTTTCGCTTAACCCAAACTTACCGCAATTCACGACCGAGACCGACGCCGTGAGCGTATCAGACGTGTGACTGCTGTTTCGGCAGATCGCCACAACGGAGGGCGTCATGAGTAAGGGAAAGGTCGTCGTCATCGGCTCGAATGCTACGCGCATCGAGACCAGGGGCGGCTATTGGGGCGCCACCGGCCAGTATCTCAATGAAACGGTCGTGCCGGTGATGGCACTCATCGATGCCGGTTATGAAGTCGTGCTTGCCACGGCGAATGGCGCGCCGCCGACGATCGACAAGGCCTCGGATGCGCCGGCGCATTTCGGTGGCGACGTGCACGCCTATGAGCACGCCAAGGTCTTTTACGCCACTGACCCGTCGATGCAGGGGCGCACGCTGCGCTCGATCCTCGACGAGGGGCTGGACAACTATGATGGGGTCTTCATTCCCGGCGGCCAGGCACCGATCGTCGACCTGATGCAAGACCAGGAGGTCGGAGAAATCCTGCGTCACTTCCACGAGCATCAGAAGCCGACCGCGATGCTGTGCCACGGACCAATCTCGTCGACCGCGGCCATGCCCTATGCACGCGAGTTCCGCGCCGCCCTGATCGCCGGCGATCCGGAGAAGGCCAGGGAATGGGCCGGGGACTGGCAATATGCCGGGTACCGGATGACGGTCTTTCAGAAGAGCGAGGAGAAAGTGATCGAGGACAAGATCCTCCACGCCAAGCTCTATTTCGACATGCCCTACGCGCTCGAACTGGCGGGCGCTATCGTCGATACCGGGCCGGACTTCGAGCCCTATGTCATCGAAGATCGCGAGCTGATCACCGGCCAGAACCCGCGCTCGGATCATCCGATTGCCAAGGCCCTTATCGCCGCCCTGGATCGCAAGCTCGGCCACGCCTGACGGCGGACCGGACCCGATCCCAACCCGGTGATGCGCGCTTCCTGCCCCGGCATCTCCCCGGGGCATCCGGGCCGGAAGCGGGCGACCCGTTCAACCTGGAGTGACGTCAGTGAAACATCTTATTGCAGGAGTGCTTCTCGCCATGGCTACCACCGCTTCCTCCGCCGCTCAGGCCCGCGCGCCCGACAAGCCCGTTTCGATCGTCCTGGTGCACGGCGCGTTCGTCGATGCCTCGGGGTGGAAGTCGGTCTACGACATCCTGACCAAGGACGGTTATGAAGTGCTGGTCGTCCAGAACCCGACCGTCACGCTCGAGGGCGATGTCGAGGCGACGCGTCAGGTGATTGCCAAGGCGACCAAGCCGGTTCTGCTGGTCGGCCACAGCTATGGCGGCGCGGTCATCACCCTGGCTGGCGACGATCCGAAGGTGAAGTCGCTCGTTTACATCGCGGCTTATGAACCCGACGTGGGCGAGTCCGTCTACGATCTCGCGACGAGGCCCCACCCGGGTGAGGAAGCCGCACCCCTCCTGCCGCCGGCGGATGGATTCCTGCTCGTGGATCCCGCCAAGTTTCCAACGTCTTTCGCAGCCGACGTACCCGCCTCCACGACACGGTTCATGAACGCTTCGCAGGTACCCTGGGGCTTGGGAGCAGTTCAGTTCAAGCTCACCAAGGCAGCGTGGAAGAGCAAGCCTGTGCACCACATGCTGACGCTGGAGGACCACATGATTCCCCCCAGTCTCCAGCATTTCATGGCGAGCCGCGCGAAAGCCAAAATCGTGGAGATAAAGAGCAGTCACGCGGTGATGCTATCGCACCCTCAGGAAGTCGCGGCCTTCATCGAGACTGCGGCCGCCGACGCCAACTAGGCGCAACGTCCCGGGCGGCGGCGCGCGCGCCGACCGCCCGGAAACGCCGGTTGAGGGAAGATATTAGATGGTCGATATTTCGCACGCGCCGAACGCATTGACACGCCGCCAGGCAATCATCACCGGCGGTGGTGCGCTGCTCGGCTCGGCGCTACTCGCCGCGAACGTGTCGGCCAGTGCCGTCACCGAGCGTTCCACGCGAAGCGCGAGCCTGACCCAGGTGCGTAACGCGACCTTGCGCATCGACTATGGCGGAGTCCGCTTCCTGGTCGATCCGCTGCTGGGAGACAAGGACGCCTATCCCGGCTTCGAGGGAACGGCGAACAGCCAGCGGCGCAACCCGCTGGTGCCGCTGCCCATGCCGCTCGCCTCGATCGTCGATGTGGACGCCGTCATCGTGACGCACCTGCATCCCGACCATTGGGACGCGGCGGCGCAGGCCAAGCTGAACAAGTCGCGGCCGATCTTCGCGCAGAATGCCGCGGACGCCACCCAGCTCCGATCGGCCGGCTTCTCCGATGTGCGGCTGCTGGGCGAAAATACCGAGTTTCAGGGAGTGCGCCTGTCCCGTACCGGCGGCCAGCATGGCACCGACGCGGCGCTAAAGGCGCTGCCGCAGATCCTCGGCCCGGTCAGCGGCTTCGTCATGCGCCATCCCGCGCACAAGACGCTCTATGTCGCCGGCGACACGATCTGGAATGCCGAGGTCGAGCGCGCCATCGCCCGCTACGCTCCGGACGTGATCGTATTGAACGCGGGCATGGCGACGGTGATCGGATTGGACCCGATCATCATGGGCCCCACCGACGTCCTCGCCGTGCATCGTGCCGCGCCGAACGCCACGCTGATCGCCAGTCACATGGAAGCGGTCAATCACTGCATCCTCAGTCGAGCCGACCTGCGTGCCTTCTCGAAGCGCGATGGCTACGACCAGCGCCTGCTCATTCCCGCGGACGGGGAAACGCTGGCGATCTAGAACGCGTTCTATGAGCCCGCCGCGATCACGCTGATCTCCACCGCATATTCCGGCCCGGTCAGCCGCGCCTCGACCGTCGCGCGCGCCGGCATGGCGTCGCGCGCAACCCACGCGTCCCACACGCTGTTCATCTCGGCGAAGCTGGCGATATCGGCCAGATAGATGGTCGCGCTCAGGATGCGGCTCTTGTCGCTGCCGGCTTCGGCGAGCAGGCCGTCGATATTGCGCAGGATCTCGGCGGTCTGCTCCGCGACGCTCTTGCCGGCATTCTCCTCGGCGACCTGGCCGGCGGTGAAGATCAGGCCGTTATAGGCCGTCATCTGGTTCATGCGCGCGGTCGGGTGCCAGCGTTTGATCTCGGTCATGCGATTGTCCCTTTTGAAAAGCAGGCTCAGGCCCAAGCGGAGTCGGCGAGCTGATCGATGGCGCCGCGGACCGTGTCAACGACGAAGCTCCGCTCCTCGTCGATCAGCGAGAGGCGGGGCGAGCGGGTCCATTCGGGCGCGCCATAGACGATGTTCTCGGCGAGTTTGATGTACTGGACCAGCTTGACATGCGTATCGAGGTGGAAGCTCGGCGTGAGCATCCGGTAGAGCTCGCGCGCCTTGGCGAATTGCTCGTTGCGGCACAGCTCGAACAACGCGACGCACTGTTTCGGCCAGACATTGGTCATGCCCGACACCCAGCCGGTCGTGCCGAGCGCCATGCTCTCGACGATCAAATCGTCGACCCCGCAGAACACGCTGAACCGGTCGCCCAAGGCCACGCGCAGATCGGTGACGCGGCGGATGTCGCCGCTCTCTTCCTTGACGCAGACGATCTCGGGCACGTCGGCCAGCGTCTCAAGCACGGCCGGCGTGACGTCGACGCCATAAGCGATCGGGTTGTTGTAGATCATGATCGGCAGGTCCGACGCGCCCGCCACGCCGCGATACCAGGTGGCGGTCTCGCGCGGATCGCTCTTATAGCCCAGGCTGGGGAAGACCATCAGCCCTTGCGCACCCCAGGATTTGTAGAGCTTCGCATTGGCCCGCGCGGTGTCGAGCGTGATCTCGGCGAGTCCGGAGAGGACCGGGACGCGCCCGCCGACGGTTTCGACCGCGGTGCGGATGACGCTTTCGCGTTCGGCGAGAGTCAGCGAGGCATTTTCGCCGAGCATCGGCAGGACGATCACGCCCGACACGCCGTTGGTCACCAGCCGGTCGATACTTGCGCGAATCATGTCGAAATCGAGATTTCCCGCCTGCGTCATTTTCGTCGTCACCGCCGGGAAAACGCCCGTCCACGCCTCAGCCATGCCCTTTTTCTCCGTCAATTATTGTATTGGATACATATAAAATACAAACTAGGATGTCGATAGCGATTGCGGCAGGGGCTCGATTTCGGCACATCGGCTCCGCAAGCGGCGGCGTTTCGCCAAGGCAAAGGACAGGAAAATGGCAGTGCTGGAGTCGCCATCGGAGCGGCATGAGATCGAGCGGCGGAGCCTCCCCGCGGACATTCGCGAATCGCTGCAGGAACGGATCCTGAGCGGCGAGTTCCGCGACGGCGAGGCCCTGGTCCAGGATGTCCTGGCCGAGGAATATGGCGTCAGCCGGATGCCCGTGCGCGAGGTGCTGCGGCAATTGGAAGCGTGCGGGCTGGTGTCGATGCAGACGCACAAGGGCGCCGTCGTCACCTCGATCCCGACCGAGCAGGTGGAAGAATTGTTCGAACTCCGCGCCTTACTCGAAGCCGATATGCTGGTGCGGGCGATCAGGCGGATGACGGACAGCGATATTGCCGAGGCGCGCGACATCCTGGGCGAGCTCGAGCAATCCTATCGCCGCGGCGACATGGCGAGTTGGGGACGGCTCAACTGGGCCTTCCATCGCCGGCTCTACCTTCCCGCCGGGCGGCCGCAGACGCTGGCCGTCCTCCACGGCATCAATCTCCGTGTCGAACGCTATATCCGCCTGCATCTGTTGGTGACCGACGGCCTCGACACGGCCGAGCGCGAGCATCGCGAGATCCTGCGGCTTTGCGCGCTACGCGACGCCGAAGCGGCGGTCGCGTTCCTGAAGCTGCACATTCTCGATGCCGGGCGGACCCTCGTCATGGCGCTGCGCCAGGCCCGGGCCGCGGATCACTAAAATCGCTTCGCGCCTGAAATTGTATCTAATATCCAATCGGGAAGCTGAATTATGCGCTTGCAACACCTCATCACGGTCGTCGGCGCGCATGCCGAAGGAGAGGTCGGCCGGGTCATCACCGGCGGCGTCATCGCGCCACGCGCATCGTCAATGTTCGAGCGACAACAAGCACTTATGCGCGATCAGGACTGGCTGCGCGGCATGCTATTGTCCGATCCGCGCGGCAGCGTGAACGCCGCGGTCAACCTCGTGACTCCGCCGATCGCGCCCGAAGCGGATATCGGCATGATCGTCATCGAATCGGATTATTATCCTGCAATGTCAGGCTCTAACCTGATGTGCACCGTCACCGTCGCACTCGAAACCGGAATCGTGCCAATATTAGCACCAATCACGCATCTAATAGTCGATACCCCCGCAGGCCTCGTGCACGTCGAGGCCGAATGCGCTAACGGCAAATGTCGTCGCGTGTCGTTCCGCAACGTGCCCGCCTTCGTCATGCATCGCGACGCAGCGATCGAAGTACCCGGGCTCGGTATCGTCTCGGTCGACGTCTCTTATGGCGGGATGATCTACGTGATCGTCGACGCCGAAAAGCTCGGCTTCACCCTGGCCCGCGACGAGGCACGCGCGCTGGTCGAGATGGGCGAGCGGATCAAGCTTGCCGCGGCCGAGCAATTGCCCTCGGTCCATCCTGAGAATCCGGGTATCCACACGATCAACCAGGCCCTGTTCGCCGGGCCGCTGACCGAGCGCGACGGGGTCAAGACCGCGAAGAATGCCGTGGTCGTCTCGCCCGGCCGCATCGACCGCAGCCCGTGCGGCACCGGCAGCTCGGCGCGGATGGCGCTGATGCACGCACGCGGCGATCTCGCGGTCGGCGAGCGGTTCGTCCACACCTCGATCCTCGACACCGAATTCCTCTGCGGGATCGAGGCGGAGACCAAAGTGGGCGGCGGCCCCGGCGTGGTGACGCGGGTCGCGGGGCGGGCGTGGCTGACGGGCGTTTCCTATTACGGCGCCGATCCCGACGATCCGTTTCCGCACGGTTATCGTCTCAACGACACCTGGCTTGCTTGCTAGGCCATCGACAGAATATAGATTGTACTGTAACTGCCATTAGAACAATTCTAGTGAGGTGAAGGTGAGTTCGTCAGTCGGGACAATAGGCTTTGTCGGAACGGGAACGATCGCAGCGGCGATGATCGAAGGGCTGGCGCTCTCCGGCAACGAACCGATCATCGTCTCGCCGCGCAATGCCGAGATCGCCGCCGACCTCGCCGCGCGCTTCCCCAACGTGGCGGTCGCGGCCGACAACCAGGCGGTGGTCGATGCCAGCGACATGGTGGTCCTGTCGGTCCGTCCGCAGATCGCCGATGAAGTGCTTCGCCCTCTCAATTTTCGCTCCGACCATCACGTGCTGAGCCTGATCGCGACGATCTCGCTCGACTATCTCCACGACGTCACCGCGCCGGCCGCTACCGTGACTCGCGCGGTGCCGCTGCCGCCGGTCGCGCGCGGGCAGGGGCCGACCGCGGTCTTTCCGCCCAATGCGCAGGTGAAGGCGCTCTATGACCGGCTCGGCACCGCGATCGAGCTTGGCGACGAAAGCGAGTTCGACGTGTTCAGCGCCGCGACCGCGACGATGAGCAGCTATTTCGCCTTCGCGCGGACCGTGACGTCGTGGATGGAAGCGAACGGGGTCGATGCTGCCAAGGCGCACGCCTTCATGGCCCAGATGCTCGAAGGTCTCGGCAGCGCCTCGCCCGCCGCGCCCGAGCGGAGTTTTGCGCAGCTCGCCGACGAGTATCAGACGCGCGGCGGGATCAACGAGCAGGTGTTTCGCGCAATCACGCGTGACGGCGTGCTGCCCGATCTCGATGCCGCGCTCGACGGCGTGCTGGCGCGGCTGCGCGCGGGCCGCGGGATCAAGGATTGATGCGAGCGGCGCATGACCTGATCGGCGACGTGATCGGGGCGATCGGCGCGCCCGATTTCCTGGCCACGGCGGCCGACAGCGTGCGGCGCTTCGCCGGTTTCGATCTCGCCGCGATTGTCCTCCATCCCGAGGGCGAGCGGCCCAGCGTTCTATTCGACGATTTCGACAGGATCGGTCGGCGCGACGCGATCGAGACCTATGCACGCGTGACGCACCGCATCAACCCGATGCTGGCGCGGCCGGGCGTGGTCCGCGCGCGCGATTTCGCCGGCACCGCGCCCGATCGCATCGCGGCGTTGCGCCCCTGGTTGGTGCCGGCACCCGAGGAGGAACTCGGCTTCCGTACCGCGGGCTGGCCCGAGCGTCAGGAGGAGCTCGGCCTCCATTTGCGCGGCTGGGGCGGGACGATCGAACTGGGATTGTACCGCGAGCGCGGACGGCGGCCGGCGCCGGCGGCGACGTTGCGCGCGCTTGAGGCGATGGCGACGCCGATCGCCGCGGCGTTCGAGCGGCATCGCGTGCTGACCGGCGAGGGTGCCGCGTTGCGCGCCTGTCTGTCGCCGCGCGAGAACCAGGTGTGCGATCTGCTACTGCTCGGCTGTTCGAGCGACGCCATCGCGCTCAGGCTCGGGATCAGCCGGCATACGGTCAAGGATCACCGCAAGCAGATCTTTCGCAAGCTGGGGATCGCGTCGTTGGCGGAGCTGTTCGCGTCGGTGCATTGAGGCGGAGAACCCAATAAGCCGGCGTTCTTAAATCGGATACATTCTCATAACTCGTCATCCCAGCGAAAGCTGGGATCTCAAGCCGTATCGCGTCACTGCCAGAGACCCCAGCTTTCGCTGGGGTGACGGAAGGGCGCGCTGGGGCGACGGGAGGATTCCTCGGATGACGAGGGAAATACGAGTCCCATATCTAAGGCGGCCCCCCTCCCGAGAGGGATGGTATCGCCACCGCAATCCGGCACAATCGCGCGTGCCCGCACGGGGCCAGGAAAGGGAAGACGATGCGCTACGTCCGGATGCCGATCGAGGTCGAATCGCCCGAGGAATATGGGTACGGCAACATCCGCAACAATCTGTCCGAGAGCTCGATCGTCGATCAGTCGATCGGTAGCCTGGGCCTGACCGTCCCCGACCTGACCCTGCTGTACGGCGAGCACCGCGGCAGCGAGCGGTTGCGCTCGCTGATCATCGACGAAGCGCCGAGCCTCGCCATCGACGACGTGCTGATCTGCGGCGGCGCGGCGGGGGCGTTGTTCATCATCGCCACCGCCTTGCTGAGCAAGGACGATCACCTCGTCGTCGTCCGTCCCAATTACGCGACCAATATCGAGACGCCGCGCGCGATTGGCTGCCAGATCGGCTTCGTCGATCTCGAGTTCGCGAGCGGCTTCGCGCTCGACCTCGACAAGGTCGCCGCGGCGATCACGCCCGCGACCAAATTGATCAGCGTGACCTGCCCGCACAATCCGACCGGCGTGATGATCAGCGAGGCCGACCTCTCCGCGCTGGTCGCGCTGGCGGCGGAGCGTAACTGTCTGTTGCTGGTCGACGAGACCTATCGCGCCCTCGCCATCACCACCCGGCTGCCGATCGCGGCGTCGCTGGGCAAGCATGTCATCAGCGTCGCGTCCTTGTCCAAGGCGTTCGGCGTGCCCGGCATCCGCGTCGGCTGGATGATCAACAGCGACCCCGCGCTGATGGAAATATTCCTCGCCGCCAAGGAGCAGATCAGCATCTGCGGCAGCGTGATCAACGAATGGGTCGCCGAGGAAATCCTGGCGAAGCGCGACGCTTTCCTGACCCCGACGCTCGCCGAATGGCGCCGCCGCCTCGACCGCGTCGCCGCATGGATGGCGGGCGAGGAATTGCTCGAATGGGTGCGTCCGTCGGGCGGCGTGGTGTGCTTCCCGCGGATGAAGGCCGACCCGCCGGGCGGCACCGACGCTTTCTATCGCCGCCTGCTCCAGGATCACGGCACCTATGTCGGACCGGGCCATTGGTTCGAGATGTCCGACCGCTATTTCCGTGTCGGCTATGCGTGGCCGACCGCCGACCAGCTCGAAGCCGGGCTCGTCGGCATTTCCGCCGCGCTGCGCGGCTGACCTCCAAATCCAAGGATCGACATGACCGCCCTGATCGACCGCATCCGTGACGCCCATGTCGCGATCCGCCCGCACGTCCTGGTCTCGCCGCTCCAGCGCAGCGACGCGCTGTCGGACGCGCTCGGGTGCGACGTGCGGCTGAAATGCGACCATCTCCAGCCGACCGGATCGTTCAAGCTGCGCGGCGCGACCAACAAGGTGCGGCTGCTCGCGCCCGATCACGCCGAGGTGTTCACCGCCTCGACCGGCAATCACGGCCGCGCCGTCGCCCACGCCGCCGCCGCGTTCGGGATCGGCGCCACCGTCTATGTCAATGACAGCGCGCCGCAGATGAAGCTCGACGCGATCCGCGCGCTGGGCGCCAGATTGGTGACGGTCGAGGGCAATTCGCTCAACGGCGAGTTGCAGGCGCGCGCCGAGGCCGAGCGGCGCGGCGTGCCCTACATCCCGCCGTATAACGACTACGACACGATAAGCGGGCAGGGAACGATGGGGCTCGAACTGATCGAGCAGGCCGACGACCTCGACGCGGTGTTCATCTGCACGGGCGGTGGGGGGCTAACCGGCGGCGTCGGGACGGTGTTCAAGGCGCTGTCGCCAAAGACGCGGATCGTCGCGGTATCGCCCGCGGCCTCGACCTGCATGCTCGACTCGCTCGAGGCTGGCGAGATCGTAGAGACGCCCGAAAGCCCGACCTTGTCCGACGGATCGGCGGGCGCGATCGAGCCGGGATCGGTGACGTTCGAGGTCTGCCGGCAAGTGATCGACGAGACGGTCCGGGTCAGCGAGCTCGAGATCGCCAGGGCGATGCGGCGGCTCGCCGAGAGCGACCGCTGGATGGTGGAGGGCGCTGCAGGGGCCGCGCTGGCCGGGCTGGTCCAGGCAGCGGATCGCTATCGCGGCAAGAAGGTCGCGGTGGTGTTGTGCGGGCGGAATGTGGCGCTCGACACGTATCTGGGGGCGCTGGAGATGGGGCGGGGGTGATTGAGGCCGGCGGGTCCGTTCGCCTGATCGCTAGCTAGGGCGTGGACTCATAAAGCGGTCTGTCGGCAAGCGACCCGGTTGCGGTCGTTCGATCGCCGCCAAAAGGAATGGCGGGAAGTGGGCCGGTTGCTGACAGGCTGCTTTGGGAGGCGGGTCATGACGAAGCGGACAATCGAAACCCGGACCCTCTCGGTGTAAACGAGAGGCTCGATTTGGGCCGGAAAGCCGACATGCAGGTTTCCGAGTGGCGGGCCTATTGAAGCAGACCCCCACGCCGACCTGCTCATCGCAAAAAAAAGCAGCGAGGCTAAGCCCACTCCGCCCACTTAGAACGGTACGTCATCATCCAAATCGTCCGAGAAGCCCCTGGGCTCCGGCTTCGGCATAGCCTCTTGAGGCAACGGGATCGTGCTCGTGGCGAACAGGTCGACGATCTCAAGACGGTCCATAAAGATTATGTGACGACGGCTCTCACGATCCAGTTCACCAATGATGAACATGCGTGCGGGAGGTGTGATCGTTCCGCCCGCGATCAAATAGACGTGATCGACCAGCACTTGCTTGTTCGTCTCGGGGTCGTGAACGGGGTGCTTAAGCGCCATCTGGGCTTGGGTGAGAAGCTCGGCGGCGTTGACGTTCTCGCCCCGGGTCTTTCCCCTAGCGTCAACGGTGCCCTTCTTGACCTGCACCGCAAAAAAGATGCTGTGCCCGGTAGGCAGACGATAGCGCATCCACATATCCTTCCCGAACTCGAGCATATTCGGGTGACCCGGTACACTGATGCGTTGGAAATTCAGTTGCTTGAATAGCGGCGTGAGCACCTTCTCGATCAGATCGTCTTCAGAGCAGACGTCGAGATAGGCGATGAGCAGCTTCTCGCGCTCACGCTCCTTGTCAGTCATCGCCCG
The DNA here is from genome assembly GCF_001598355.1 of Sphingomonas asaccharolytica NBRC 15499. Taxonomy (GTDB): domain Bacteria; phylum Pseudomonadota; class Alphaproteobacteria; order Sphingomonadales; family Sphingomonadaceae; genus Sphingomonas; species Sphingomonas asaccharolytica. The sequence continues at coordinate 32,424 of NZ_BCYU01000016.1, read as the reverse complement.
ACGCCCTTGATGGATGTCGAAGACGACCGCTGTCTTGGTGTTTCTCACATAGCAGTTCTCATCTTCGCCATAGAACGCTTCAAAGCCTTCTGGTCGAAGATGCCGGTTGAGCTTGGCGAGGGCTTCGGGGCGCGCCCGGTCGCCGCCCTCCGCCGTATCATCCTTGAGCATAAGCTCCCGGATCACGAGAAGGAACCGCGTTGGCAGCGAATTTGGTGGTGCGGGATCGGACAGCAACAATCGCAGTTGCTCGGCTGTCCACGGAACGCGGCTACTATTATCGAAAGGTACATCGTGCCCGCAGTCTTGGAAAAATTCGGTGAGTTTCCACGCACTCCGGTACTGGAAATATTCTTCCTGCACGTTCGGATTTCCGCCCGCAACCATGCTGGCCAGCGCATTGAGGTTTCGGTTCGAGAACATTCCCCCAGCCTACCCGATCCGGTAGGAGGCTCAAGAACGTCAACTTCAAGGATCGACGGCCTATTTGCTCGGCGATCGAAATTGGGGCACGTTTCCGATTGGACTTCGTTCGATCACTTCGCCAAGCGCATGTTATGTGGCGACGATGAGCACCATATTTTGGTCGTGGCAAAGCGACCTCGACGCCCGCGTTACGCGCAACCTTATCCGCGACGCGCTCGCCGCAGCGATTGACGACTTGCATGCCGAACTCGACGAGCGGCATGAACTCACCTCCGATACCCAAGGTGTCGCCGGGTCACCTGACATCGTCGCGACGATACTTGCAAAGATCGACTCCGCGGCGGTGTTCGTGGGCGATGTTACCCCAATAGCAGTCGCCATCAGTGGCAAGGCAGTCGCCAATCCGAACGTGCTGATTGAGCTCGGCTACGCGAAGAAGGCGCTCGGCCTCGCCCGTGTGATCATGGTGTGGAACACCGCGTTCGAGGGTGCGACGATCGATCGCCTTCCATTTGATATGCGTGGACGGCGCGCACCCGTGTCATTCCACCTCCCCGTCGGAGCAACGCTCGGAGAATTGAGGAGTGCGCGCGACAACCTGCGTAAGGTCCTTAGAGAGGCGCTACGTTTATCGATCGCGGACGCGGCCCCTGCGCCAGTTCCGGAGGCGATTCCGGAATGGCAGCCCTCAGGGCCGACTAGCGCGGCGTTCTGGTTCGACGACAGGAACCCATTGACTATCAACGAGGGCGGAATACCAGGCTCCAAGGCGGTCCACGCCGGTCCCTACGGATACGTGCGAATCCTTCCCCGCAGGTGGACGGCTGGAGCGGACTTTGCCGAGTGGGGCCGCTATCCAAAAATCCTCGGCGATACCGAGGGTTTTAGCTGGGGAATGACGCGCGGCGGGCAAATCACTTACTCGGGCAGTCTGCGTGCTGCGGAGAAGCGACCTCTCACGAACTTCGTCATGCACTTCAAGACAAACGGCGAGATTTGGGGCGTTACGCCCTTCGTGACGGACGGTGAGCCGGGCGGTAGGTTCTTTGCTGACGCCTTCATTCGGAGCGCGTACCAGTTCATCGAAGCTAATATCGGCTATCTTGGGGCGTCCGGCGCCAACGGCCCGTACGATGTCAGAATGGGCTTGACCGACATCAGCAGCATGCGCTGGACAACGCCAACAGAATGGGGCGGCCGACCAGTTGCGCTTGAGGAGTCGGCGGAAGCGAAGTTGAGTTTAGCTAGCAACACCGAGGAGGAGATCTTGGTCGCCCTAGACAGCGCCTGGGGCCAGATCGCCGAGGCGTTCGGTCTCCCGCAGCCGCCAAGGTCAATACTCGTTAAGCAGATTCGAGGGTTCTGAGCTTTTCCGCGATAAGAGATTGCAGATTGTCGCGAAACCCGACTGATCGAACGGCGGCTATTGGGATCGACCAAACTAAACACGAACGTCCGGAATTGGGGCGCATTGCGGACGATCTGATCCGTACTGGTCGAAGCGCGGCTCCCGACCCAATTGCCGACCTCCCCGGGTCGGCTAGAAAGCGACGATGACGAGGAAGCCAATGTTACTTGCCCTGAGAGGCCGCAAAGATCGCATGTGGCTTCGACTGACGTTCTGTAGGCGCGCGGGGTTATCCGTTCGCCGGCAAAGAATCCGTTTGCGATTTGGGTTCGTCGCGTATTTTGTTGACGTCCCGCCTGAATTATCGACTGCGCAAGCAATGCGAGTTGCGCGCTCGATCGAGCGGCATCGACGATTGTTGAAACTCACCCACGTAACAAAACGCCTGTTGCAGCAGGCTGGAAAGCAAGCATTTCGTGGCCGCCTCGGCTTCCAGCGAGCGCGGAGGCCGAAAGGCAGGTAACCACTCATTCCCAGGCGTTAGCCGGCGATCATCGACGTGGCCGCCCTGAACGGCGGTAAGTGGTGGGTAGCGGACTTAGGCCCGAACGCGACGATAGACCCCGCTAAACCGGACATTCGTGCCGCCGCACCTGCTATTGTCACTGGCGATTAGAATGTCGCCGATCAAGGTGAAATCAATCTTGCAATAATCGTCGTAGCGCGCGCGGTTATCATCACCGTAGCGCGCGCGGTTACCGAGCAGCGTGAGTTTGCCGTCAATTTGTCCAGAATGACGTGGCGGCAAGTCCGTATCGGGGTCGGGTCCCGGCCAATATGCTTCGCCTCCTACGTGTATCATCCCACGCTTGTTCGTGATGCGCACGCTTGGATTTCCCGCAGCCGACCACCGACCAAGCCACGAAGAACGCGCTGGTTTGCTGTTGACCGCGAGCGCGCGAAGCCTGGACTTTTCCACCCATCCCGCCGATCCCGAGTTGCTGAAGAAATAGATACAAACGTAATTGCCCTTCGCGCGTCCGGTGACGACTCGCGCTCCTGGCATAACGTGACCCGGACGCGCTTTTTCGCAGCGGGACGGGTTCAAACAATCGTCCAAATCGTAAAGATAAGCGCGATTTGCGCCGTTTATCACGGCCAGGCCAAAGTTTGCATTTTCATCCGCAAACGTGCCGTTGCGGCAGAGGTACTCATGCCCCCCGGCCGAGGCCGGCGCAGCGACTAGAAGCGCGGAAACAAGGAATGCGCTCGTTAAGACGCTCTCTCTCTCATTGGTAGAGCGTAACCGACTCTAACAGGTGTTCGCAACCGGGGTCGTTAGCCGTCATTCCCGGAGGTCCGCGGCTGAACGGCAGCTATCTCGCCTTCGGCCCCCAGGAGCTGCCGGTCGGCAAACCACCATTTCAGCCGCTCAGCCCTTGTGTTTATGCGGGCGTTAATGGGTTCACGGCCCAGATCGCTCCCAACTTCCCCCGTCACCCCGGACTTGTTCCGGAGTCCAAGCCTCCCAAACGGACTCCAGCCGTTGCGGCACGTTGGATGCCGGGACAAGCCCGGCATGACGAAGTGAGACCGCCGCTATCGATCAGGCCGCCTCTACATTCCGCTTCCGCACATTGGCGATCGACCACAGCGCCGCCGGCAGGAACAGCAGCACCAGCGGCACCGCAGCCACCAGCCCGAAGATGATCGCCGTCGCCAGCGGCTGTTGCAGTCCCGCTCCCCGGCTCACCCCCAACGCCAGCGGCGCCAGGGTCAGTACCGCGATCAGCGCCGACATCAGGATCGGCCGCAAGCGCTTGGCGCCCGCCTCGCGCAGCGCCTCCAGCGTCAGCGGGGCGTCGCGATCGATTTCCGCGAGGAAGAAGATCACCAATTCGGTGACCATCCCGACCACCATGGTCAGCCCCATCAGCGCCGAGATGTTGAGCTCGATCCCCGTCGCCCAGAGCCCGGCGAGCACCGCCGCGGCGGACAACAGGATCGTCGCCAGCGCCGCTCCGGTCCAGGCGAGGCGCTCGAACAACAGGGTCAGCAGCAAGGCGGTGAGCAGGACGGCGGCGGCGAAGACCAGGCTGAGGTCTGCGAAGCTCTTCTGCTGCTCCGCATAGAGCCCGCCATAATCGACTCGGACCGAGGCGGGCAGGTGCAGCCCGCCGACGGTCGATTTCACGTCGCGCATGCCCGAACCGAGATCGCGTCCTTCGAGCCGCGCGGTCACCGCGATGAACGGCGCAAGATCCTCGCGGGTCAATTGCTGCTGGCCGGGGTCGATCGAGACTTTCGCGATCGCGCCCAGCCGGACGGCATGGCCGTCGGGCGCGGTCAGGACGAGCGCCGCAATCTGGTCGGTGCGGCGGCGCAATTCCTCGGGCGCGCGGACGCGGACGCCGACCAGTTGCTCGCCGGCGCGGACATTGGTCGCGGCCGATCCGCCGACCAGCGCCTCGACCTGGCTCGCCACCGCATCGGGATCGAGCCCCTGTTGCGCGGCCATGCCCGGGTCGACGCGGACGCTGACCGCATCGCCCGCGACGCGCAGGCCGTCGACCACTTCGACCACACCGTCGATCTTGCCGATCGCGGCACCGACCTTGGCGGCGGCGTCGGCGAGCTGCTTGGGATCGTCGCCGAACAATTTGATCTCGATCGGTTGGGGCACCGCGGTGAGGTCGCCGATCAGGTCTTCCATCAGCTGGATCAGTTCGACCTCGAGCCCCGGTACCTTGGCGGCGATCTGCTGGCGGATATCGGCCATCACCTCTTCGATCGGCCGCCGCGATCCGCCCTTGAGGCGGACGAAATAATCGCCTTCGTCGGCCTCGGTCAGCCCGCCACCGAGCTGCAACCCTGTGCGCCGCGAATAGCTCGCGACTTCAGGCGTGGCGCGGATGATGTCCTCGACCTGACGGAGCAGGCGGTCGGTATCTTCGAGGCTCGCACCGGATTGCGCTTTGTAATCGAGCACGAAGCCGCCTTCGTCCATCGCCGGCATGAAGCCGGAGGGGACGTGGCTCCATGCCAGGACGCCGAGCACGACCAAAACGGCGGCGACGATGCCGGCGAACAAAGCCGGCCGCTTGAACGCGCGATCGCCCGCCGACGCATAATATTTGCCGAGCCGCCCCATGAATCCGCCGGCGCGCTCGGCGGCTTCGGCATCCTTGTCACGCAGCCAGTGGGCGGCGATCAGCGGGATGACATAGCGGGCGTAAAGCAGCGACACCGCGAGTGCCGCGACCATTGTTACCGCGAGCGCCTGGAAGAAGCCGCCAGTGACTCCGCTGACGAAGGCGAGCGGCAGGAAGACGATGATCGTGGCCATGGTCGATCCGACCAGCGGGCGGCCCATTTCGGCGGCGGCCTCGAGCAGGGTCGGCGGCGTTGTCGCGCGTTTTTCCTGCATCCTCCGCATGATGTGTTCGAGCATCACCACCGCGTCGTCGACGACGAGCCCGACCGCGGCGGCCATGCCGCCCAGGGTCATCATGTTGAAGCTCATATGGAGTGCGAACAACGCCAGGCAGGTCGCGGCGAGCACGGCGGGCAGCATCAGCCCGGTGATCAGCATCAGCCGGCCCGAGCGCAGGAACAGGAACAGCACCAGCCCCGCCAGGATCGCGCCCAGGATGATCGCGTCGCGCACCGCGTCGGCGGCGCCGGTGACGAGCTCGGACTGGTCGTAAAAGGGGGTCACCTTGACGCTCGGCGGCAGGCCGGCCTGCTTGAGCCGCGCGTCGACCGCCTTGACGATCGTCACGGTGTCGCCGGTCAGCGCCTGGCGGACGTTGACCAACACGGCGTTGGCGCCGTTTGAGGTGACCTTGGTGAAATTGGGCGCGGCGGCGGGATGGATGCCTGCGATCTGGCCGAGCGTGACCAGGCCGGCGCCGCTGGTCTGCCCCGATTTGACCGGGATCGCCGCGATATCGGCGACCGAGGCGACGCGGTTTTCGACCAGCACGAGGTAGAGCCGGTGGCGGTCCTCCATCTTGCCGACGCCGCGCACGCTGTTGGCCTTGCCGATCGCGGCGGCGACATCGGGGAGGGTGAGGCCGAGCGCCTGGAGGCGGCCGGGGTCGATATCGACGGCGAATTCGCGCGGGGACCCGCCGAGCACGTCGACACCGGCGACGCCGGGCACCGTCGATAACGCGGGCAGCACCTTGAGCTCGGCGATCTGGCGCAGCGCCTGCTGGTCGAGATTGTCCGAGGTCAGCGCGACACCGAGCACCGGGAAGATCGTCGGATCCGAGCGGCGGACGTCGAAGCGCGTGCCGGCGGGCAGATCGGGCAGGATCGTCGCGATCGCGCCCTGTGTGGCGAGCGTGGCCTGGGCCATGTCGTCGCCCCAATTGAAATTAAGCGCGACCTCGGCCGCGCCGCGGCTGGTGGTCGAGCGGATCCGTGTGACCCCGGGGACGGCGCGCAACGCGACCTCGATCGGACGGGTGATCTCGGCCGCCATCTGCGCGGCGTCGCGATCGCCGGCATCGACCGCGACGACGACGCGCGGATAGTCGATATGCGGGAACAGGCTGACCGGCAGCTTGGTCGCGGCGAGCAGGCCGCCTAGCGTGAGCAACGCGACCGCAAGCCAGATCGACCGCGCGTGCCGGGAGAGCGCGGCGCTCATTTGGTGCGCACCTGCATGCCGTCCTCGAGCGCGGTGCCACCTTCGGTCACGACCTTTTCACCGGGCTTCACGCCCTTGACGATGACGATACGGTCACCGCTGACCGCGCCGGTCGCGACGTCGCGGCGATGCGCGACGCCTTTGCTGACGACGAAGACGAACGGCTGCCCGGCATCGTCGAGCAAAGCGGCATAGGGAATGGTCAGCGCCGCGCCGCCGCCGTTGCTGCCCAAGGTCAACTGGCCGTTGAGCGTGGAATTGGAACCGATCCCCGCTCCCGGCGGCACATTGATGAATAGCGACGCGAGCTTGGTCGTCGGGTCGACCACCGGATCGACCGACAGTACCGGCGCGGAGAAGGGAATGCCGCTTGGCGGCGTGACGCGGAGCGCCATGCCGGGCCTGACGCGAGAGGCCTGGGCAGGGTCGATCCCGAAGCGCGCGCGCAGATTGCCCGACCCGGCGATCGACGCGACCGCCGTGCCCGGCGCGACCAGGTCGCCGGGCGCCGAGGCCACGCTTTCGACGAAACCCGCAGTGGGAGCGCGTAAGGTCAGGGCGCCGTTGCGGGCGCCCAGGCTGGCGCGGGTCGCACCGGCCGTCTGCGCGGCGGCACGCGCGGTTTCGACATCGGCGTCGCTGACCAGCCCATCGGCGCGCAACCGCTGCGCGCGGGCGTAAGCCGCCTGCGCCGCCGCGGCATCGGTCGCCGCCTTGGCGTAATCGAGCTTGCTGGTCGGGCTGGGCGCGAGACGGACGATCACCTGTCCGGCACCCACCCTGGTGCCGACCGGCGCCTCGATTGCGACGACGGTGGCCTCGGCCGGAGCGGCCAGGACATGCTTGCCCATCGCACCGGCCTCGACTGCGCCATAGACGGTCAGCGTCTCGTCGACCGCGCCTTGTTGCGCGGGGGCGAGCGCGACCAACGCGACCGGCTTGGCCTCGCTATCGGCGGCGTCCCCGCCCGAACCGCAGGCGGCGAGCAGGATCGCCAGGGTCAATGCGAGTCCGGCCTTCATTTCCAATCCTCCCTGGGCACGCCCGTCAGCAATTCGAGTGCGATCGTCGCTTCGTCGATCGTCTGTTCCGCTGTCGCCAGCTCGACTTTCTTGTCGCTCAGCGTCCCCTCGGCAGCTTCCGCCGTGGCACGCGAGACGTCGCCGCGGGTTGCGGCGGCACGACTGACGCGGGCCAGCCGGTCGAGTTCGGGCAATTGCGCGCGGATTGCGTCGCGCTGACGCCGCGCCACCGTCACCGCGCTGGCGGCGGCGGCGATATCGGCCCGGGTCTGGAACAGGCGCGCGTCATATTCGGCCTTGAGCTGCTCGCGCGTCGCGCGCTCCACCGCGATCCCGCCGCGATTGCGGTTCCATAACGGCAAGGTGAAATCGACCGTCGGCCCGAGGACCTTGTTGCCGCTGGTGTCGCGCGTGAAGTTGAGATTGAGCGCGAGGGTCGGGAATTGATCGAGGATCGCTTTGTGCACCGTAGCTTCCTGCGCGTCATAGCCTGCGCGCAGCGCCAGCAGGTCCGATCGGTTATCGAGCGCGACTTGCGTCAGCTTAACCGTGTCGATCACCGGGTCCATCTCGGGTGACGGAGCCAGCCGCAGCGTGGTTTCCGGCGGCAGTCCGAGCAGCTTGACCAGTTCGAGCCGCGCCGCGTCGAGATCGCGTTCGGTGGTACGGAGTTTGTCCGCCGTTGCGACCGCATCGGCCCGCACCGCCTGGACATTGGTCGAGGCGACATCGCCCCGCGCCGCCGCGCGCAAATTGCGATCGAGCAAAGATTGCGCCCTGCCGACATCGACCTTGAGCAAAGCGATCGCCACGTCGAGCCGGCGGATGCGCACCGCCTGGAGCCGTGCCTGGCCGGCGGTCTGCCACTCGGCCCAGGCGAGATCGAGCCGGACTTGCTTGGCTTGCGCCTCGGCCGCCCGGCGACGCACCTTGCCGGTGCGCAACGCATTGAGGTCGAGGCCGAGCCCGCTGGTAATCTCGTTTAACGGGTCGGGACCGGCAAGGAGCTTTCCGAATCCCAGGCTGAAGGTCGGATCGGGCAGCAACCGCGCGGCGAACACCTGAGCATCCGAGACGCCAGCCTTGGTCCGCATAGCCTTGAGATCGGGATTGCCGAGCACCGCGATCACCGCGATGGCATTGTCGTCGAGCGGCGCGGCCAGATCGATATTGGTCGGCTTGAGAAAGGGCCGGTCGATCGTCGCGGCATCGCGACTCAGCGCGGCGATATCGGCTTCGGACGGAGTCGTCGCGAGCGGTCGCGGCGTATAGGAAGCGCACCCGGCCAGCAGCAGCAGGGCGAGCGCCGGGCCGGAACGAGGGGCGAGCGATTGCAACATGACTCCTCCCTAGCAAATCTCTACTGACACGGTCCTGACGAATGCGAAAATACAATCTGTCAGCCGAGTGTCAGTGAACCAGGCGCATAGGAGGCTCCGATGACGATCAAAAGGCATCTTGAGGAGCGGCGCTGATGCGCGCGCTGGTGGTCGAGGACGATCCCGATATCGGGATCGACGTCGAACACGGCCTGGCCGATGCCGGGCTGGTGGTCGACCGCATCACCAATGGTCCCGATGCCTGGTTCGCCGGCGATACCGAGGATTATGCGATCGTCGTGCTCGATCTCGGGCTGCCGGGGCTCGACGGACTGACCGTGCTGCGCCGCTGGCGGGCATCGGGGCGGACGATGCCGGTGCTGATCCTGTCGGCGCGCGGCGACTGGACCGAGAAGGTCGAGGGGATCGAGGCGGGGGCGGACGATTATCTCGCCAAGCCGTTCCAGCTCGGTGAACTCGTCACGCGGGCGCGGGCACTGCTGCGCCGTGCCGGCGGCCATGCCGCGCCGGTGCTCGAAATCGGGCGGCTCAAGGTCGATACGCGCAATCGCCGCTTGCTGGTGCGCGATGTCGAGACGCGCGTTTCGCCGCTCGAATTCCGCCTGATCAATTTCCTCGCGCACCAGGCCGATCGCACGATCGCGGTGGGGGAAATCGCCGACCATCTCTACGGCACGTCGGAGATCGGCGACGTCAATGCGATCGAAGCCCTGATCATGCGGCTGCGGCGCAAGATCGGCAGCGACAGTATCGAGACGCGGCGCGGCTTCGGCTATCGGCTGACCGGCGGAGCGGGCTGAGCATGCGGTCGATCCGCCTCCGCCTGATCGCCTTTGCCGCGCTGGCGATCGCTGTCGCCTTGTGGGCGGCGTGGCACGTCATGGGGCTGCTGTTCGAACATTATACCGAGCGCCGCATGGCCGACGCGCTGGTCCGCGACGGCAATGCCGTGGCGGCGGCGGTGCGGGTGGATGCGAAAGGGCGGCCATCGGTCGATCCCGGCGATCTCGACGCGCGTTTCCGGCGGCGCGCGAGCGGCCTCTATTGGGAAGTGCGCGCGCCGGGCGGCATCGCGGGATCGCCGTCGCTCGGCGGCAAGACGCTGTCGGCGGACGAGGACGATCGCGAAGCGACCGGCACGGCCTGGCAGGAAGCCGAGGTACCGGGCCCCTATGAAGACGATCTGATCGTGGTCGAGCGGCGCGTGACGGTCGGCGGCACCGCCGTGTTGGTGCGGGTCGGCGAGGATGACGAGCCGATCGATCGCGCCGGTGCTGCGTTCGCGCGCGAAATGGGGATGTTCCTGCTCGCCTTGGGAATCGCGCTGGCGCTGGCCGCCTGGGTGCAAGTCGAGCTGGGGCTATGGCCGCTGCGGCGCGTCCGGCGCGAACTGGCGGCGATGGCGCGCAACCCGGCGCAGCGCCTGTCCGCCGACCATCCGCGTGAGATCGACGATCTTGCCCAGGCGATCAACACGCTCGCCGATGCGCGCAGCGACGATCTCGGGCGCGCGCGCCGCCGCGCCGCCGACCTCGCCCATGCGCTCAAGACACCGCTCGCCGCGCTCGCCGCGCAAAGCCGGGTAGCGCGCGCGGCCGGTGCTACCGCTGCCGCCGATGCGATCGACCAGACGTTGAGCGCCGCCGCGGCGGTGCTGGAGTCCGAACTGGCGCGCGCGCGCGCCGCCGCCAGCCGGGTAGGCGAGGGGGTGACCGCGACGCGGCCCGCAGCGCTGATCGAGGGCCTGTTCGCGGTACTCGAACGCACCGATCGCGGGATGAGCCTGGTGTTTGACGCGGACATTCCCGCCGATTGGGAAATCGGCATCGACGCCGGCAGCTTCGCCGAGATTTTCGGTAATTTGCTCGACAATGCCGCGCGGCATGCGCGCCGTGTCGTTCGCGTCGATGCATCGCTCGACGCCGGGCGATTGCGCTTCACGGTCGACGATGACGGCCCCGGCATCCCCCCCGACCAGCGCGACGGCGTGCTTCGCCGCGGCGTCCGCCTCGACGAGACCGGCACGGGACATGGGCTTGGACTGTCGATCGTCGCCGATCTGGTCGAGGCGACCGGCGGCACGATCACGCTCGGCGACGCGCCCGATCACGGTCTCCGCGTCACGCTCGATTGGCCGGACACTCTTCTCACCCGCGCCGAGCCGAACTGATCGGCACGCGCCTTCTTTCCCCTTCAAGGAGCTTCCCATGCAGATTGCCCATATTCCGAAGGCCAACGCGCGCTATTGGTCGGCGATCACCTTCGCCAGCCTGTTCGGCACCAATATGGGCGATCTCTATTCGCACGAACTCAAGCTGGGCATCGTGCTCGGCACTTCGATCCTGGCGGCGCTGGCGGCAGCCGTGTTCCTGGTCGAGCGGCGCGATCATGGTCCGCGCGAACTCTATTACTGGCTGGTGATCATCATCATCCGCACCGGCGCGACCAACATCGCCGATTATTTCAAGAAGATCATCTATTGGCCGACCTTCGCCGCGATCCTGACCGCGTTGCTCGCCGGGTTCGCCTGGCTGTCATCGCGCAGCGACGCCAAGCGCGAGGCCGAATCCGAGGCGCAGGGCATGCCCGCGACCGGCACGGCATACTGGCTGGCGATGCTGAGCGCGGGCGTGTTCGGCACCTTTATCGGCGACGTCTGCTCGAAGCTGATCGGCAAGGGCTTCGCCTCGCTCAGCCTCGGTGCGTTGCTGATCGTCGCGTTGTTCGCTTGGCGGCGCGACAGCGGCAACCGCTTCTGGTTCTACTGGATCGCGCTTGCGGTGGCGCGCACCGCCGGCACCGCAATGGGCGACTGGCTCGCCGAGACCGAGGCTCTGGGCATCGGCCTGCCGCTGTCGACGCTGATCACCGGATCGATCTTCGTGCTGATCCTGCTGCTGTGGCCGCGCAAGGGCGGCGCCGCGGTGCCGATCCACGCCTGATTCCCTTGCCGCCTCGCTCGCTCGCGGGGCGGCTTCCTTTTCGAAAGAAGACGCCATGGCTGTCCGTTCTTCCCTGTTGGCCCTCGCTCTCGCCGTCCTCGCGCTGCTTGCCGCTTTTCCCGCTGCCGCGCAGGACGAGTTGCAGGACGGCCCGAAGTCGCTGGTGATCAGCTATCGCGCCAGCGCCGCGCATCGCGTCGCGTTCCGGCGCTATCTCGCCACGAACCTCGCGCCGCGGCTACGCGCGATGAAGGCGAAGGGCGAGATCAGCGATTTCCGCATCTTCTACAGCTGGTATCGCCAGCCGGCGGTGTGGGACGGGCTGGTCATCCTGCGCTTCCCGACCTTCGCCGCGGTGAGCGGGTGGAACGCGATCGAGCATAGCGAACCGGGCGGACTCGACGCGGCCGGGATCGCGCTGGCCGATCCGGTCGCGAGCTATTCGAGCGACCTCGCCTGGTCGCGCAATCCCGACGAGCTGAAGGACGGCGACGTCTATTACGTCATCCCGTACGAATACCGGAACGAGGGCGAATATCGCGATTACGTGAAGGCCTATGTGCTGCCGCAATTCGACGGCTGGATCCAGACCGGCGCGCTGCGCGGGTACGAGATCTACATGAACCGCTATGGCACCGGATCGCCCTGGGATTCGCTGTTCATCCAGCATTATCGTGGGCTGGCGGCGTTCGGGAAACGCCAGCAGATCACTGCGAGCGTGCGCGACACATTGCGCAACGACCCGGTGTGGAAGGCGTGGAGCGACAAGAAGGCCGGCATCCGCAGCGAAAGCGAGAACAGCATCGCGGAGTTGGTTGCGCATTGAGGTGGGAGGTGGTGGGTCCGCAATGCGCCCCAAGTTGGTCGTTTACCGCTGGCCGAAAAAGCGCCCAGAGTGGACGTTAGACAGCGGATCTACATAGGCGATTCGGGCAGACACTCACCTTCGCTGGCCTCTAGCTCACAACGATGGCGCATTTGTCCTGACAGCGCCCGCAGGGTATCGCCAATGCGGATTTAGGTCTTGAACGCCCGAAACCGCTACCTAGATTTTCGCCGCCGGGCGCCGTGTTCGGGTCCGGTGGGTCATAGAGGGCGCCGGCTCAAATTCCGGTGCTCCTCGTGCCCAGATCGCTTCAACTGGAGGATTTGGATATGAGGAACTTCGACTTCGCGCCCTATCGGCGCTCCACGGTCGGCTTCGACCGTCTGTTCGACCTGATGGAAACCGGGCTGCGCACCGATGCCGCCGACGGTTACCCGCCCTTCGACATCGTGCGGGAGGGCGAGGACAGCTATCGCATCACGCTCGCCGTGGCGGGTTTCCGCCCCGACGACATCGAGATCGTCGCGCAGCAGAACCAACTCACTGTCACCGGCAAGCGCGCCGACGATGCCGATACGGGCGAATTCCTGCATCGCGGCATCGCGACGCGGGCATTCGAGCGGCGTTTCCAGCTGGCCGACTTCATCGAGGCCGGCGACGCCCGGTTCGAGAACGGCCTGCTCTCGATCGAGCTCAAGCGCGTCATCCCCGAGGCGATGAAGCCGCGCAAGATCGTGATCGGCGGCGGTGTCACGCCTGCCAACGACCGGCTCGAAGCCCCCAAGAAGGGCGAAGAAAAAGCGGCCTGATCTGACCGTCACTGGCTCGCCGGCGCCATCCCCTCCGGGGAGACGACCGGCGAGCAACGCCTTTTGATCCCCGATGATTCACGTTGCCCCGAGTATCCTGTCGAGCTTCGTCACCCTGCTCGCGACGATCGGCCCGATCGAGACCGGCGTCATTTTCGCGAGCCTGACCACGGGCACACACCGCGCCGCGCGCGCGAGCCTCGCGTTCCGCTCGACTACGATTGCCGGCATCGTCCTGCTGCTGTTCGCGCTGGCGGGAAATCTCGCGCTCGACTTACTTCACATTTCGCTGCCCGCTTTCCGCGTCGCCGGAGGGCTCTTGCTGTTCCTGCAAGCGCTCAGCCTCACCTTTTCAGGGCCAGGCCTGTCGTCGATCAGCGAGCGCGAGCGGCTCGACGCCGAGGAACCCGGAGACATCGCCGTCTTTCCGCTGGCCTTTCCGCTGATCGCCGGGCCGGGCGGCATGGCCGCGGTGGTGCTGTTGATGGGCCGGACGCAAGGCGCGCTCGAAGGCGCCGGCGTGGTGGCGATGATCGCAGTCTGCCTCATTCTCACCTATGGCGCGATGCGCGCGGCGGACCGCCTTGTGCTGCTGCTCGGGCGCACCGGCGCCGATGTCGTGCGCCGGATCGCGGGCGTGTTACTGGCCGGTCTCGCCGTTCAGTTCATCTTCGACGGTCTGCAGGCGGCCCCGTTTCTGCGATAACTCACCGCGGCAATGTCAGGGCGATGCGAGGCCGCATCGAGCGCAGAGAGCACCCGGTCGATGACGCCCGCGTTGCTCGCGGCTTTGGGGAGTTCGCGACGCGCAAAGAGCTGCAGTCGCTCGACATCGCGCTGCGGCATGCCAAGCTCAATGGGCGTTTTTGCCAGCCGCCCGGGATCGACGCCCTGCGCCGATTTGCCCGACGCGAGAAAGTGGTCGAGGAGACGTTTGCGGTCGGCGAACGACCAGCCAAGAGCCTCAAGCTCGGCGGGCGACAAAGCTAACAAAGCGAGCGCAAATTCCATGATGTCGTCGAAGGTCAGGAGGAGGCGGACGATGCGCCCGCCTCGCCTGCGCCATCGTTGAGCAAGGCCACGTGTCATTGCAGCGGGATGATGCCGTCGATGGCTCGCCACTCGGCCGGGCGGATCAGCGTTCCATGGGCAATCCGCACGGAGTGGAGCGACGCCTCGATCTCGCAGTGCCAATGGTCGAGGAACCCGAACAGGACCGGGAAATCCGGCGCCCGGTCATAGTCCTGCCAGATGAAGAGTTGCAGGAGCGAGGGGGCGTCGGGCCGGTAATAATGGATTTCGGCCGTGGTAAGGCCATAGCCCTCCAGCTGGGCAACGAAGGCACGATCGCTCATTGCAGAGATGCACCGCCAAGGGGCGGCTCGTCCAGCGCTCGCATCGCGGCAAAAACGTCGTCGATCGAGACGGGGCGCTTCGCGCCAGGCGGCCGGCGCATCGCCGGCTGATCTTTTACCGCCGCGCGGTCGGACGCCCATGATGCCAATATCGCGCGCTTCACTTCCGGCTCCAGGCTCGGATGACGCGCAACGTCGAAGGGATGAAGAAACCGGGAAAATGGCTGCGACATTGGTGCCTCCTTTCCTGCTGTCGCTCCTTTCTCGTGGGCGGCCGTGGCGCCGCCGTTCCAGATTTTGGGAGGATGCGGCCCGGCGTCAAGACCGGAATGCGGGGCTTGGCCGGCGGTTGTTTCCGATGCTGGCACTCAGAAAGGAGGAGCGCCAAAATTTTTTGATTGCGCCTCTTGAACCGAAAATTGCCTTTTCCTAATTCGCCGCCGCCTGCCGTTCGTTACGGGCGCGCAGGCTTTCACATTGCAACTGCAACTGGAGGTTTTGCCATGCATTTCCGCCCCTTGCACGACCGTGTGGTCGTCCGCCGCATCGAGGCTGACGAGAAGACCGCCGGGGGCATCATCATTCCCGACACCGCTAAGGAAAAGCCGCAGGAAGGCGAGATCGTCGCCATCGGCCCGGGCCTTCGTGACGACAGCGGCGCGCTGGTCGCATTGACGGTCGAGGCCGGCGATCGCGTGCTGTTCGGCAAGTGGTCGGGCACCGAAGTTAGGATCGATGGCGAGGATCTGCTCATCATGAAGGAGAGCGATATCCTCGGCGTGCTCGACGCGGCCGTGCCGCTGAAGAAGGCGGCCTGATCGCCCGCAACCCCCCCTTCGAAAATGGCATTCAAAGAAAGGAGTTGAGCCACGATGGCTGCCAAGGAAGTGAAGTTTGCGTCAGACGCGCGTGATCGCATGCTGCGCGGCGTGGATACGCTTGCAAACGCAGTGAAAGTCACGCTGGGGCCCAAGGGCCGCAACGTCGTGATCGAGAAGTCGTTCGGCGCTCCGCGCATCACCAAGGACGGCGTCACCGTAGCCAAGGAGATCGAACTCGCCGACAAGTTCGAGAATATGGGCGCGCAGATGTTGCGTGAGGTTGCCAACAAGCAGAACGACAAGGCCGGCGACGGTACCACGACCGCGACCGTGCTCGCCCAAGCAATCGTCCGCGAGGGTTCGAAGGCGGTTGCCGCCGGCATGAACCCGATGGACGTGAA
The DNA here is from genome assembly GCF_001598355.1 of Sphingomonas asaccharolytica NBRC 15499. Taxonomy (GTDB): domain Bacteria; phylum Pseudomonadota; class Alphaproteobacteria; order Sphingomonadales; family Sphingomonadaceae; genus Sphingomonas; species Sphingomonas asaccharolytica. Next base: position 16,477 of record NZ_BCYU01000016.1, on the reverse strand, counting down.
GCGCGGTATCGATCTCGCGGTCGGCGCGGTGGTCAAGGACCTCGAGGGGCATGCGAAGAAAGTCAGCGCCAACAGCGAAATCGCGCAGGTCGCGACGATTTCGGCGAATGGCGATGCCGAAGTCGGCAAGATCCTCGCCGAGGCGATGGAGAAGGTCGGCAACGAGGGCGTGATCACGGTCGAGGAAGCCAAGAGCCTCGAGACCGAGCTCGAAACGGTCGAGGGCATGCAGTTCGACCGCGGCTATCTGTCGCCCTATTTCATCACCAACGCCGAAAAGCTCAAGGTCGAGCTCGACGATCCCTACATCCTGATCCACGAGAAAAAGCTCGGCAACCTGCAAGCGCTCGTGCCCGTGCTCGAGCAAGTCGTGCAGGGCGGTCGACCGCTGCTGATCATCGCCGAGGACGTCGAGGGCGAGGCGCTCGCCACGCTCGTCGTCAACAAGCTGCGCGGTGGCCTCAAGGTCGCGGCGGTCAAGGCTCCGGGCTTCGGCGATCGCCGCAAGGCGATGCTCGAGGACATCGCGATCCTGACCGGCGGCAACGTCGTGAGCGAGGAACTCGGCACCAAGCTCGAGAACGTGACCATCGGCATGCTGGGCCGCGCCAAGAAGGTGGTGATCGACAAGGACAATACGACGATCATCGACGGCGTCGGCACTAAAGGCGACATCGACGCGCGCGTGGCGCAGATCCGCCAGCAGATCGAGACGACGACCAGCGACTATGACCGCGAGAAGCTCCAGGAGCGGTTGGCCAAGCTGGCCGGCGGTGTCGCCGTGATCCGCGTCGGCGGTGCGACCGAGGTCGAGGTCAAGGAGCGGAAGGACCGCGTCGATGACGCGCTCCACGCCACCCGCGCCGCGGTAGAGGAAGGCATCTTGCCCGGCGGCGGTATTGCGCTGTTGCGCTCGATCGCGGCGCTCGACGGCCTCAAGGCAGCGAATGACGATCAGCAGTCGGGGATCGACATCGTGCGCCGCGCGCTGCGTGCGCCGGCGCGCCAGATCGCCGAGAATGCCGGCGAGGACGGTGCTTACGTCGTCGGGAAGCTGCTCGAGAACGGCGATTACAACTGGGGCTTCAACGCCGCGACCAGTCAATACGAGGATCTGGTCTCGGCGGGCGTGATCGACCCGGCGAAGGTCGTGCGCACCGCGCTGCAGGACGCGGCGTCGGTGGCCTCACTGCTCATCACCACCGAAGCGCTCGTTGCCGAGCTGCCCAAGGAAGACAAGCCGGCCGCGATGCCGGCCATGGACTACTGAGCGGGGTGGGCCCGGCCTAATGGCCGGGCCCTTCTCGTTTGTGGTTCGGAGACACCTCGCCCTCCGAGATAAATCCAGTCGGACCTGAGGCTAAGGTTGCGACTGCTCAGCGGCCCAATTTCAGTCATTGGGCAGGCGCGCCGGTCAAGCCAAAGGCTGCCATCGTTGTAAGTGGCGTGTTGGTGACGGCAATTAGGTGATGGGCAGACATTCTGCTTAAATGTCACGCCTCACGATCACGAAACCTTTCGACCAAAGTGCTGAAAGCACGGCCTCAGTAATTAGACGGGTGTCGCGAAGAGGGTCAGCATCCCAAGTTGCGACTTTGAACACCACGGGCGCGACACCGTCACGTATCGCGGACCTCACCGCCGCCAAATCACCCGTCGCCATATCGTGCGTCATGAACGTCGAATTGACGGCGCCCGGCATTCGTTCCTTTGCCCAGGTCAATAGGTTTATACTTGAGCAGGTGATTGTCCGGCAGATCGCTAGCTGCCAGTCGCGACCGCTCGCCTCGCACAGTCGGCAACGCGCCCCATAGTCGGCCGTTCAGCTCGGCTCCGCGCCACCCCGGAACCGGCCGTTCATTCGATTTTGCGGTGGCTGCGATACGGGTGACCAACCGCTGGAAGCTCTACCGCGTCGCAATAGGAGCGCGGCATCGCATCGGCTCAGTCTGATCCCGGCGGCTCAGCGAAAGACGGGCGGCCAACACCGCGGAAGTAGGTCAATCGCCCGTGGATCCCGTGAATCGCGACACGTAACTTGCTCCGATGGTCCGCTCCGCCAAGCTCCCGGCGGGGCAGACCCAGTGCCAAGAGCGCCGCGATTGCCGCCCAACACCGTGGCGCCGGGCTTTGCTTGGCGAAAGACGTGGTGATAACGGCCGTCGGCTAACCCGTGAGGCTCTTGGCCAAGGCTTGCCAGGAGGGCGTCGCGTTGAGGGCGATGCGGACAAGCTGCGTGGCGAGGAAAAATCCGCCGCCCCAGATCGTCGCGGGATGCAGCTTGCCACGCGCCCGCACGTCATAAATGACCAGTGCCGCCAGCAGCACATCGGTCAGGATCATCCCGCCAAAAGCCGGGGTCAGCCCGATATGCGTGAAACGCGTGACGCGCGCGAGCGGCGTTGTCAGGATCGCCGCCGTGCCCAGCAGCATCAGCCGCTTGTGCCAGGCGGATCGCTTGCGCATCGCGATGCCGGCGCCAACCAGCACGGCGAAGGTCAGGATCGCGCCCAGCGGAAACACCACAGGCGGCCCCTGCGCCGGCAAGTGATACGCGGCGGCGACTTGCTTGGTGATGATCGCGGTCGCGATGCCCAGCGGCACCATGACGACCGCCAACACCACCCCGGCGGGCCCGACGATCCGGTGGATGTCGCTGCGCCCGGCCGAGATCAGCACGGTCTGGGCGACATAGAGCAAGATCCAGGCAGTGAAGGCTACGCCATGGACGTGGAGCAGGAGCGATAGCGGCTTGGCGTGGAAGACCGGCGCCAGATAATAGCTCGGCGCGAAGCCGATGAAGGTCGCCACCGCGATGACGAACGCCATCGCCGCAAAAAAGCGGCGCTCGGTACTGGGATTCCTACCTTCAACCTTCGCGAGAGACTCCACACCGATTCTCCTCGAGCGACGGTAAGCGGACCAGTCGTGCCGTTCGCTCGTCCAGGTTAAGACTGCCTGATTTGATCAATCTGCGTGAACCGCTGATGCATCGGATCATTGTCATCCGCATCCAACGAAAGGTGGATATGGCTCCGTTTCCCCGTTTGCTGAAGCGGCCCCCGGTAGCACCAAACGCGCGATTGAAAGGACGCAGTTGCGCTCCAACACAATCGGCCTATCGACGATATCTCCGCGGGTGTGCAGCTATCGACCGCCTTTTCCGTATCCGCTGAGTCAGATCATGGGCTTGAACCATGCGTCAACAATGAATCTCATTGTAAACTCGACAATATCAATTTTGGACGTCGATCGACTAATGCGCGCGCCGTAGGTGCACAGCCACTTGGTGAGGTAACAAGCAATATGGCGTCCGATTCGGCAATAAATGCGCTTTATGCCGATTTGCGGCAAGCGGCGCAGCGTGAGCGATTCCGTGCCGGACGACCGAATACGTTGCAGACCACCGCTGTGTTGCACGAGGCCTATATCAAGCTCAGCAATCGCGACTCCTGGGAAAGCAGGGAGCATTTTCTTGCTACGGCGGCCACGGCGATGCGGCATGTCCTGATCGACGCCGCGCGCGAACGGATGAGCGCAAAGCGCGGAGGCGGTGTTCGCCCGGTCACGCTCGACGATATGGACGCTGTTCCCGATCTTAATCAAGACGATGATGAGCAATTGCTGGCAATGGGGGCGGTATTGCAACGCCTGGAGCATTTCGATCCGGACTTGGCGAAGTTGGTCGATTGCCGGTTCTTCGTCGGGTTGAGCGAGCGCGAGACGGGCGAAGTATTGGGGTTCAGCGAACGGACCGTGCGTCGGCGCTGGTTGCAGGCGCGGGCATGGATCCATCGCGAGCTTTCAGCCGATTGAGGTTGGCGCGAAGCCGCGCGATATCTGCCAATCCCCGGGGAGCGGCAACTCTCTTGAACGCGGTGGTCGCGGCGTCGAGGTCGTTGGTTGCCTCTCCCAACCTGCCTTGCGCGATACGTAATACCGCCCGGGCGCGAAACAACAGGCCCTCATTCAGCTGTCGACCGGGGATGTCGGATAGATTGATGGTCGTGGTCGCCAGCAGCCGCTCGGCTTCGCCAATTCTGCCTGACTTCGCCAATGCTTCTATTCTTGCGGTATCGATTTTACTCGAAAGGCGGCTATTACTCGAATCGAAGGTCTTCGCGATTTGTGACGCCTCGTCCAGCGCGCGTAACGCCTCGTTCGATCGATCCATCATCGTCAGCAGCTGGCCGTGGCGCGAAAGATAATCCGCCAAGACGAGCGAGCGACCATACAACCGGCGCTGGATCGCGACGCTGCGCCGTATGAGGGATTCGGCCTTTGCGAAATCAGCCTTCTGAATCGCGATCTCCGATCGGGCCATATAAACGATCGCAATTCCGTCGGGGCGGTCGCCGCTCTGTTCGATAATCTTTTCGCCGTGCTGCAGTAAGGCGTCGGCTTCATCAAGGCGGCCAACCATCGCCAAGTACATGGACTGATAGGAATATCGCCAAGGAAGATCGTAATAATAAAATTTATATGCTCGCTCTGCGTCGGATTGATTCTCATTCAATAGGGCAATGGCTTGGTCGTATTTTCCGGACACTCGAAGCCAATATGCCCTTATATCCACCGTGTCCGCGGATTCCTTGAGGAATCGGTCCGGGTCGGATTTCCATGTCCGCTCCGCTTGATCGAGAAGTTGCCCCGCCGCAGCCGTATTGTCCTCTCGTATATGCACGATGGCCAGCTTCACCTTCAGGCGCGCGGCGCCGATCGGGTCCGTCCGTTCGATCCCGCGTGCCAAGGCGCCGAGCAGAAGCGGTTTAGCGCCCTGCCAGTTACCACTGCCGATATAGATGTCGGCTAAAGTTTCGATCCTGACCGCGACATCCGACGACTGCGCGGGCAGCGAATGGACTAGGTTCCGCGTCGTTATGTCCATCATGTCACCGACCGATGTCGACCGCGATTTCTTTTGGTCATAGGCGTCGCGCAGCATGATTAGCATGGTCTGGCTGGCCGCGCGTTGGCGGGTCGCTTGGCCTCGGGCGATATCTCTTTCCCAGGCGGTTTCTCGCGCTTTAAACGATATGCCGGTGATCGCCGCGATCAACGCGAGAGCGACCGCGACGGTCGAGCCCACCGCGACCCGGTTTCTGCGCAAGAATCGCTGTACCCGGTACGTGCGGGAACCCGTACGAGCGCGCACGGGCTCGAAGGCAAGATGGCGTCGGATATCGGCGGAAAGGTCGGCGACGCTGGGATATCGGTCGGCCGGCGCATGTCGCATCGCCTTCATGACGATGGCGTCAAGGTCGCCGGCGATTGATCGTGCAGGAACGGGCGACCCGCCATTCGGCGCGGACACCGAACTGGGGGAGGGCGGATCGCCGCGCAAGATTCGCAGCACGGTGGAAGAGAGGGTGGCATTTTCGGATTGCCATGGACCGCTGCCGGTCAACAGTTTGAACAAGACGGCCCCGAGCGAGTAGACGTCGGTTGCGACGGTCACCGCCTTATTTTCCAATTGCTCCGGTGCGGCATAATCGGGGGTGAGCAGGGTTCTGGTCAGCGATAGGTCGTTCCCCTCATCGACAATTCGCGCGACCCCGAAGTCGAGCAACCGTACCCGGCCGTGGCGATCGACCAGGACATTGTTCGGTTTGAGATCGAGGTGGACCACCAGCCTGCCATGCGCATAAGAAACCGCGTCGCAGACATCGAGGAACAGCTTCAGCCGCTGCGACAGGGTAGCGCGCCTGCTCTCGCACCAATCGTGGATCGCTTCTCCTTCGACATATTCCAATGCCATGAACGGACGGCCATCGTCGGCGGTGCCGCCGTCGATCAGGCGCGCGATACCGGGATGCTCGAGATCGGCGAGTATGCCGCGCTCGAGCCCGAACAACGCGGCGCTAGTCACCGCTTCGGGCCGCAGCATCTTGAGCGCAACTCGCTGGTCGAACCCGCCCTGTGCCCGTTGGGCGAGATAGACCTCCCCCATCCCGCCGCGGCCGATCAGGCGGAGGATGCGGAATTGTCCCACCATCGTTCCGGGCGCTAGCGAGGCGTAGCCGCTCATGAGTTCGGCATCGGAAAGTCCAATGGCGCGATCGAGGAAGCCGTTCCCCTCGCTCGACCTCAACAGGCTTTTCACTTCCTCGACGACCAGGGCGTTACCGCCCGCGGCGCGAAGCCGCTGTACGCGTTGCGGTGCAGATAGGACGGATAAGGCGTCGAACAATTTCCAGATCGCGACCCATTCGGCCGGGGACGGTTGACGAGGAGCCGCCGACACGCCGCCTTCGCCCGATGACGTGGCCAACTCCCTATTCCGGCGCCGCATTTCGAATGCCGCCCTCCCTACCGCCAATAGGCGCCCATACCCCAATAGCGCATACATTACCTCGACGATAAGCGGGAGCGCGAACGCTCCGCATCCTCAACTCGTTGGACCAGAGAAAATTTTCTGGCCGGTTTGGTCGTCGGTTTCCGTCTCTCGGATTGCACAATGCAATCAGGGGAACGTGAATGGCATCAGCGCAAACGCTGTTTCGGACTATCGAACGGACGACGCCCGGCCCCGCGACACCAGCGAACACGCCGGCCTTGATCTGGATCGACCGGCAGCGGGCCGTCATCGACCGAAACGCCGCGGCCGAGGAAATTCTGGAAAAGGCCAATCCGCTCGAACTCGCTTTTGGTCGCCTGCACGCGCGATGCCGGCGCGACATGGTCAAGTTGGAAACGGCGATGGCGCAGGCGCAAGCGGGAGGGTATGCGACGATCGTGCTGGGCGAGGCCGGGCTGGGCGTTGAAGTGTTGCGCACTGCCCCCGATGCGGCCGAGCAATGCCTGATCCTGCTGCGCGATCCGGCGAAGGAACGTGAGGCGCAGATTGTCGATGCTACGCGCCATTTCGGATTGACCAAAGCCGAACAGGGGTTGCTCGACATCCTGGCCCGAGGCGCTTCCTTGCCAGATGCGGCACAGATGCTGGGTGTCGCGCGCAGCACGGCCCGTACGCACTTGCAACGGCTGTTCGACAAGACCGGCAAGCGGCGTCAGGTCGATTTGCTGCGGATGGTCGCTTCACTGTGACGCGGGAGCGTCCGCAACCGTTGCTCGAAGGACGTCGCGACCGGATCGATCGACGTTGCTGATATCGCCAAGTTCCAGGCCAGCCACCCAATTGTCGCCGCCGTGCGTCGACGTCGCGTCCTTGTCCATCGTTCGGTGGACGCGGGTCGCGACAAGCCGCGCCATCCTAGAGGCCAAGCAGAGAGTCGAGATCGCAGCCGATCCCGATTGCCTGCCGGATCAATAGAAAGGGTTCCTCAATGAGTAGATTTTGGCTTCGACTCCGAAATGCTCGCTTGATCGGGCTGGTCAGCGCAGTGTTGGCTTCTCTTCTCATAGCCGCACCGGCGGCCGCGCAAGTCCGTTTCACGGAGAATTTTATCGAGGGCTTTCAGGCAGTCTGCCTAGATGACGGGGAACTCGCCATTCCGGAAGACGATGATTGCAAGACGGGATTGGTCGGTCATGATTTCGACGCCGTTGTTGGCGTCTACACCGGCACCCCCGACAATCACTCTTTCCTTAAATCTAACGGCGATGCGGAATTCGACGGCCAAGTGGACTTCTACAAGAGCACGACCTTTCACGGTCCGGTCACCTTTGCCGGCACGACAAATTTCACCGCCGCTACCCTGGGTACCACGACTATCAACAACACGGGCCTGATCACGACCGGCGGCATCCATGTGACGAGCGGCTCGCAGTTCGACGGCCCGGCGATCTTCAATGGCGCGGTCAACTCGCAATTTCTGTTCACTGGATCGGCACAAACGATCACGCTTACGGCGACCGGTGCGTCCAAACTCCTCGGAGGCGCGACGGTTGACAAAGGGCTCGCGGTCACCGGAGGTACCACCAGCGATACGCTGACCGTCACCACGGCGCTCACGGCCGCTCCCGGTGCGACAGTCGATATGGGCGGCAACCGCGTACAGAATGTCGGCACCCCAATCGCCGGGACCGACGCGGCGAATAAGGACTATGTCGATACCGCTGTGAGCGGCGTGCAAGGCAATGTGACGGCGCTGACCAACCAAGTCGCGGGCCAGGCGACGCGCATCACGGCCGTAGAGAACGTCAACAATGTTCAGGACACCCGCCTGACAGCGATCGAAAACGTCAACAGCGTGCAGGACACGCGTCTGGGCGCGGTGGAGACCGAAAATACCGTGCAGAATACGCGGCTGACGTCGGTGGAAAACGTGAATGCCGGCCAGGACGCTAGGATGACAGCGATCGAGGCGGTGAATACGACGCAATCCAACCAGATCAGCACACTGCAAGGACAGGTCGGTAGCCTGCAGACTTCGGTGAAGGGGCTGCGTCGGAACATCAAGGAGGCCAATGCTGGCATCGCCGCGGCCGTGGCGCTGGGTGGCACGATGATCGTTCCCGATAGCGCGGTGTCGGTGTCCTTCAACCTGGCGACGTATCGCGGTCAGCAGGGCTTTTCAGGTTCCCTGGTGGGGCGGGTGAATCCGCGGATCTACGTGAATGCGGGCGTTGCGGCCTCGACTGTGCGCGGTTCGACGACCGGACGCGTCGGCATCAGCTTCGGTCTGTAGAAGCGCGATGAGGACATTAGGAAATCTGGCGATCGCAGCCTCGGTCGCTGGAGGTCTCTTCACCGCACTAACTCTCACCGAAGCGAGTGCCGACGGCCTCGACCTCGGCATGACCAAATTCGTGCTGCCAATGGTGCTCGGCTCGGGATTGTTCGCCGGACTGAATGCGCGCTCGGCCAATCGTCGGGTGCCGTTGGCGAACGATGACCGAAAGGCGGAGCTACTTGCCTTTACGCCGCGTCCGGGGATCGGCTGGGTCGTCGTGATGCGCACCAAGAAGAATGCCGGAGGGGCGCTGGGTTTTGATGTGTCGATCGACGGTAAGGTGATCGCGCAGCTGATGCCCAAGCGCTTTACCGTCGTCGCGCTGACGGCGGGCGAGTACCGTCTCGTTGCCGACATGCCGGGCGCCCCGGGTTCGGTCGTTCCGCTCGACATGCTGGTCGGCCCCGGTACGATTCAGATCTTCGCGATCGAAACGTCGATGGGGCTGATGCGCGCCAATATCCGGCTCGATCCTGTCGCTGACACGCCCGCGGCGCGCGCTGCTCTCGCCCGGATGTCGTTGGTGGAAGCCGAGGCATGATCTTGAACGCAATGATTACGCAGGCCGTCATCACCGCCCTGCCGTTGCTGGTATTTGCGGTGATTGGCATCGTCCTGTCGCGAAGGAATGCACGGCAGACGATGTCGTCCGCACCGATCGAGGTCGCGGCGGACGGAACGATCGCCGTGCCGATACACGGCCTCTATCTACGCCGCACCGGCATTTATGGGGGCGATTCGAACAATAGTATCAACCCACGTTTCGCCATCGGACCGGAGGGCATCCGTTATCGCGTGTTTCGACAGAGCCGGCTGCCCTTTTCGGCGATCGATCATGTTGAGGTTCGCGAGAGGTTCGGTTCCGTACATCTGCTGTTCTTGAACACCTCCGGTCCCCACTTGCTCAGCGTCAATGTCGGGAACCGCGATCGCGCGAAGCAAGTGCTGAATGCTTTGCCCCATACCGTGGCGCTCACGCCAGAGGCAGCGACGATCCGCGACGGCGCGGCCGACGCGGCGACGTTGGGTCTTCGCGTATATCACGGCCGCTTCGCCTAGCGCGCCTCCGCGGTATTTGCGTCCGCTAAGGCGGGCTGCTCGCCCGATAGCCGTCTGGCCGCTTTCGGCCCACTTCTTGCCATTACTTTTGGCGGCGATCGAATTGCCCCAACTGGATCGATAACCGACCGGCCGCTTGATCCGCCTACGCCATGCTTGCGGATCGTATTATTGGGCGTATGAGTGCAATATCGAATTGAACGCGAGGTGATCGATATGCGGTGGCGGCTCCTGGCATTGGCTTTGGCGGCTACCCCCGGCTTCTCGGCGGCGGAAATTGGCAGGCAGCCGGCAATCTCGGCCAAGTCGGTGCGCGACGATACCTTTCCCACGGTCGAGGCGCGCTATCCCAGTGGGATCGTCGCGCGCGGGCATGTCGAATATGCCAATTATGTCGGCTATCGGCCGCTGCAGCTCGACCTCTATCTCCATGCCGATCGCGCGACGGCGAAGCCGCGGCCGCTGGTGATCTGGGTGCATGGCGGGGGCTGGAGCCGGGGCGATGCGCGGCAGTCGGGGGCGTTTGCCGACTGGCCGGGCGTGCTCGCGATGCTGGCGGCGCGCGGCTATGTCGTCGCCTCGGTCGATTACCGGTTGAGCGGGGAGGCGAAGTTTCCGGCGCCGGTGCAGGACGTGAAAGCGGCGGTGCGGTTCCTGCGCAACCAGGCGGGCGCTTACGGCATCGATCCGGCGCGGGTCTATCTGTGGGGTGGATCGGCGGGCGGGCATCTGGCGGGGCTGGCGACGGTGACGTGCGGGGTGGCCGCGTTCGATCCGCCGGCATCGACCGGGCGGTTGCCTGGATCGCAAGCCAGGACCGCGAAGCCCTTGCCGCAGTCGGATTGCGTGCAGGGCGCGGCGCTGTGGTACGGCGCTTTCGATTTCGCGCTGGGCGGCGGGACGGCGCTCAACGCCAAGACGCTGACCGGCTTGCTGGGCTGCGATCCGGCGGCGTGCCGCGATACGGCCGCCGCCGCGAGCCCGATCCGCTATGTGAAGCGCGGGACGCCGCCGCTGCTGCTGATCCACGGCACTGCCGATGAGGAAGTCGGCTTCGGCCAGAGCGAGGCGATGGCGGCGAAGATGAAGGCGGCGGGCGCCCCGGTCGAGTTCGTGCCGGTGGCCGGCGCCGATCACGGCTTTATCGACGCGACGCCCGAGGCGACCAAGCGGGACAGCCTGTTGGCGCTGGATCGGACGTTCGCGTTTTTCGACCGGCTGTCGAAGCGCTGATCGAGGCTCGGGGCGAACACGCGATACGCCTCCCCGACCTTCGCCCAGAGCTATCGCATATGGGAATGGGTTTGCTGTGTCGGGGTATGATGTCGGGTAGGTTCAGCCTTAACCGTCATGCCGGGCTCGTCCCGGCATCCACCGTCCCGCATACCCATCGGCCCTTGGTGACGCGGCCCGGTGGACCCCGGGACGAGCCCGGGGTGACGCAAGGTAATTCGCGCCATCCCGGTTCACGGCACGAGGTTCCATATGCAATTCCCCCCCCCCCGGCCTTCGCCGCGGAAGCGTGCGTTGGCGATCGGAGCGGCTATGCCTTAAAGTTGCGCACTTCGCCGAGGATCAGCGGGATGATGCCGCCGGCGCGCAGCACCGAGAGTTCGAGCGCGGTTTCGACCTGGGCGGCGGCGTCGAACCGCTCGACGCCGCCGTCGCGGCGATGGATCGCGACCGGCACGGTCGCGCGCGGGGTGAGCGTCTCGGCGGGCGTGTCGATCTCGATCCGGTCTTCGGGGGCCAGCGCGAGCGTGGAGGGATGGCGGTCGGGCGGCAGGCGCAGCGGGAGGATGCCCATGTTGACCAGGTTCGAGCGATGGATCCGCTCGAAGCTCGCCGCCAGCACCGCGCGCGCGCCGAGCAGGCTCGCGCCTTTCGCCGCCCAGTCGCGCGACGACCCCATGCCGTAGCGCTCGCCGGCGACGATCACGACGGGCTGGGCGGTCTCGGCATAATGTGCGGCCGCGCGCCACAAGGGCAGGGGCGCGCCGCCGGTCGCCGTCACCGTGCTGCCCGGCGGGATCGCCTCGCCGAGCAGGTTGCGGACGGTGCGGTTGGTGAACAGGCCGCGCACCATCACTTCCCAATTGCCGCGCCGCGACGAGAAGACGTTGAGGTCGGCCGGGTCGGCGCCGTGCTCGATCAGCCAGCGCGCGGCGTCGCTGTCCGCCGGGATCGCGCCGGCGGGGGAGATGTGATCGGTCGTCACGTCGTCGCCGAGCACGATCAGCGGTGCGGCGGAATAATGACCCAGCCGGTCGTCGCGCTCCATCCGGGCGAAGGGCGGCGGGCGCAGATAGGTCGAGCCGGGATGCCAGGGATAGAGCGGGGTGTCGGGCGCGGGCAGCGCCGCCCAGGCCGCGCTTGCCTCCGCCTCATTGAACGCCGCGGCATAGTCTTGCGGCCGGATCGCCATCGCCGCGGCGGCATCGATCTCCGCGCCCGTCGGCCATAGCCGGTCGAGCGTGACCGGCGCGCCGTCGGCATCCTGGCCGATCGCGTCGCGGGCGATATCGATCGCGGCGTTGCCGGCCAGGGCGTAAGCGACGGTCAGCGCGGGCGAGGCGAGAAAGGCATCCTCGATCTGCGGATGGACTCGCCCCGGAAAATTGCGGTTGCCTGACAGGATGCCGACCGGACGCGCGCTACCCGCCTCGATCGCCTGCAGCATCGGTTCGGCCAGCTTTCCCGAATTGCCGATGCAAACGGTGCAGCCATAACCGACGATCGCGAAGCCGACTGCCTCGAGGTCCCCGAGCAGGCCGGCACGGATGAGCAGCCGCTCCGCGCTCGGGGAGCCCGGTGCCAGGCTGGTCTTGACCCAATCGGGCGGCGTCAGCCCCAGTGCGCGTGCCTTGCGCGCGACCAGGCCGGCGGCGAGCAATTGGCGCGGGTCGGACGTGTTGGTGCAACTGGTGATCGCCGCGATCGCGACCGGCCGCTCGGGCATCACCGTTGCCGGGCCCGCACCGAGCAAGGCAGGCACGTCGGCCGTCGCGACCAGGTCCTGCGGACGGCGCGGACCGGCGAGCGAGATGCCGATCGCGGACAAGTCGATCTCGATCGTCTCGGCATAGACGGGCGAAGCTTCGGCCTCGAACCACAATCCGGTCGCGCACGCATAATCGTCGACCAGCGCGATCTGCGCTTCGCTCCGTCCGGTCTGACGCAGGTAATCGAGAGTCGCGCCATCGATCGGGAAATAGCCGGTCGACGACCCATATTCGGGCGCCATGTTGGCGACGACCGAACGATCCCCCGCCGACAGGGTCGCGACACCGGGGCCGAAGAACTCGACGAACCGTCCGGCCAGCTCGATCCGGCGCAGACGATGCGTGACGACCAACGCCAAATCGGTCGCGGTCACGCCCTCGCGCAGCCGCCCGGTCAGCCGTACCCCGACCACGTCGGGGACGCGCATCATCACCGGCATGCCGAACATCACGCTTTCAGCTTCCAGCCCGCCGACGCCCCAGCCGAGCACGCCGATGCCGTTGATCATCGGCGTATGGCTGTCGGTGCCGATCAGCGTGTCGGGCATTGCCCAGCGCGTGCCGGCACGATCTTCGCTGGTGACGATGGTCGCCAGTTGTTCGAGGTTGATTGTGTGCATGATGCCGGTGCCGGGGGGATGCACGGTGAAATTGTCGAGCGTTGCCGATGCCCATTTCATGAAGCTGTAGCGCTCGGCATTGCGCTCCAGCTCGCGGGCCATGTTGCGCGCGGCGGCGTCGCGGCTGCCGTAGACATCCACCGCCAGGCTATGGTCGGTCGAGACGTTGACCGGGAGCATTGGATTGAGCGCATCGGGGTCGCCGCCGGCATCGGCCAGCGCCTGGCGCGCGGCGGCGATGTCGACCAAAGCAGGGCCGCAGGTCGTGTCGTGCATCATCACCCGGCCGGGCCAGAAGGCGATCTCGGCATCGCTCGTGCCTTGCGCGATCCACTGCTCGACCAGCGCGATCGTCGCCGGATCGTTACCGCTCCGCCGCAACAGATTCTCGATCAGGATACGATGGACGACGGGCAGCCGGGCCAGGCCGAGCGCGGCGAGATCGACGATCGAATAGCCGGTGCCGTTGCTGGTCAGCGCGCGGGTCGGGACGGTCATGCGGACTCCTTGCGCGAGGCCAGCGGCGCGGTGAGCACCATCACGAACGCGACCAGGGTGAGCCCGGCCAGGAATACCAGCCCGGTCGGGGGCTTGCCGCTCGCCTTGGCGACCACGCCGACGACATAGGGCCCGACAAACCCGCCGAGATTGCCGATCGAGTTGATCGCGGCGATCGAGACCGCGGCGGTGGCGCGCGACAGGAAGATGCCCGGCAGGGTCCAGAACGGCGCCTTGAACGCATAGAAACCAGTCAGCGCCGCCGCGAGCAGGATCGTCGCCGGCACCGGGCCGGCAACCCAGGCGACGCCGCCCAGGGTCGCACCCGCCAGCAGCAGCGGCCAGGCAGTATGATAGCGCCGCTCGCCGGTGCGATCCGATCGCCGCGACCACAGCACCATGCCGATCGTCGCGACGATATAGGGCAGGGTGGCGATCAATCCGGTCTCGACATTGCTGAGCGACTTGCCCGAATGTTTGACGATCTGGGGCAGCCAATAGCCGACGCCCAGGCTGCCGGCCTGATAGACGAAATAGATCGCCGCCAGATACAAGACGCGCGGCTCGGTGATCGCGCGCCAGGTATTGAGATGGCGCACGCCGGTCGCGGCATGCTCGCGCGCGATCTCCGCTTCCAGCCAGTCGCGCTCGTCCGCCGCCAGCCAGCGCGCATTGGCCGGGCGATCGACCAGCAGCCGATAGGTGAACAGCCCGCCGATCACCGCGGGCAGGCCCTCGATCAGGAACATCCAGCGCCACCCGGTCAGCCCCAGGCCCTGGACATGATCGATGATCCAGGTGCTGACCGGCGTGCCGATGATGTACGATACCGGGATCGCCGCGGTGAACATCGCCACCACCGTTGCCTGTTCGCGGCCGCGGAACCAGGCGGTCAGATAGATGATGATCGCGGGGAAATAGCCTGCCTCGGCGACGCCGAGCAGAAAGCGCAGGCCATAGAGCTGCGAGGTCGATTGGACGAAGGCGGTGGCCATCGACACCGCGCCCATGCCGATCAGGATGCGCGCGATCCAGATGCGCGGGCCGTAGCGGGCCATCAGCATGTTGCTCGGCACTTCGAACAGGAAATAGCCGATGAAGAAGATGCCCGCGGCGAATCCGAACGCTTCGTCCGAAATCCGCAGCTCGGCATTCATCTGGAGCGCGGCGTAGCCGATATTCGCGCGGTCGATATACGAGACGATGTAGAGCACGAAACACAGCGGCACGATCCGCCAGAACACCCGGCGCATGATCCTGCGGTCGTCGGCCTCGGTCAGGGGCGGGGGTGCGTTGCTCTCCATAATATGTTCTTTGACATTCAGAAATACAAAGAGCAAGGATTACCTATCTCGAGACGGAGTTCGCCGATGCAATCCAAGTCCGCACCGCCCGCCTGGCGCGCGTCGCGACGGACGGTGATCGCCGGGCTGGCCGCGGGGATTGCGATGGGAAAAAAGGCCGCTTGGGCGGCCGGGGGAGGATCGATGCCGGGTTTCGCTTATGTCGGGTGCCGCACCAGCCGCGAGCGCAATGCCCGGGGCGACGGCATCTCGGTCTATCGGATCGGCACGGACGGCGCCTGGGCGCGCGTCCAGTTGGTCGGCGACCTGGTCAATCCATCCTATCTCGCCTTCGATCGCACGCGCCGCTTCCTCTACACCGTTCATGGCGACGGCAGCGAGGCGAGCGCGTTTCGGATCGACCCGGCATCGGGCCAATTGACCTTCCTCAACCGCGTCACCACCGGCGGCCGCAACCCGGTGCATTTGACGCCCGATCCGACCAATCGCTTCATGGTGATCGCCAACCATGTCGTCGCCGACGGCGTGAAGTCGGGCATCGCCAGCCTGCCGATCCACGAAGACGGACGGCTGGGCGCGCCGGTCGACATGGTGCCGTTCGACGGCAAGATCGGGCCGCATCGCGTCGAGCAACCCTTTCCCAAGCCGCACCAGGTCGAATTCGATCCCAGCGGCCGGTTCATCGTCGTGCCGGACAAAGGCTGCGACCGCGTATTGGTCTTCACCATCGATGCCGCGGGCAAGCTGCACGAGGCGTCCGCGACCCCGGCGCGCGAGACGTCGGGCCCGCGCCACGTCGCTTTTCACCCGACCGTTCCTTATGCTTATGTCGTCAGCGAGCTCGATTCGACCGTCGTCGCCTATCGGCTCGATCGCCAGTCGGGCTCGCTCAAACCGTTCCAGATCGTCTCCACCCTGTCGGAGGATTTCACCGGCAACAGCCGCGGATCGGAGATCGCGGTGTCGCGCGACGGGCGCTACCTCTATGCCTCCAACCGCGGTGCCGATACCGTCGCCGTCTTCGCGATCGACCGCGCAAACGGTCGGCTTGAGTGGAGGGGCTCCGTCCCTGCCGGAGGAAAGACGCCGCGCTTCTTCGCGCTGAGGCGCGACGCGATGTTCGTCGCCAACGAGGAGGGGCACAACGTCGTGCGCTTCGCGATTGGGGTGGACGGCATTCCGCGCGATCCGGTGGTGGTCGCCGAGACCGGTAGTCCGACTTCGATCGTTTTCAGCTTGTAGGGCTAAGCGCTCCCGTAGCCGTCATCCCCGCGAACGCGGGGACCCATCACCTGGCTGGGCGGCGCATCGCACCGGTAAGGTTTAGAGGAAAGCGTTGGAGCTGGGTCCCCGCGAAA
>NZ_BCYU01000015.1 GCF_001598355.1 Sphingomonas asaccharolytica NBRC 15499 | reverse complement strand
TAGCGGGGCACCAAAATCGGCTCCGTCACGACCTCGCGGTAATCGAGTGCGGACCCTAAACTTGTTTCAGGGTCCGGGTCCTTCGCCGCGACAAAGCCGTGGCGACCTCCATGGACCCGGGCCCTGAGGCAAGCTCAGGGCGCCGGTGGGGCGAACCTCAGAGGTCCACCCCGGACGCGATCGCCTCGAGCTTGCGGATCCGCTCCTTGAGGTCCGCGATCTCGATCCGCGCGCTGGCATTGGGCAAGCTCGGGCCGTCATGCCCGGCGTGATCGGCATAAGCGTTGATCTCGCGCTCCTTGAGCGCCAGCCACCCGCGCCAACCGGCGAGCGAGGCCATGCAGATCATGCCCAGGCCAGCCAGGCCGGCACCCGCCATGGTGAAATAGAGGTTGGGGTCGGTCATCATTGACGTCTCCATTCGGCTATCGCGGACCGCCCTCAGCGGTCGCGGTTGCGCAGCGATTCGATCTCGCGATCGAGATTGGCGCTGCTGCTGTTGGTGTCGGTGATCACGCGCTCGAGGACGGCGATGCGGTCCTTGAGGCCGGTGATCTCCTGGCGGAGTTGGCGATTCTCCTCGCCCAGGCCAGGGTCTCGCAAATTGTATTCGTTACCGTGCGTGTCGCGGCCGACGCCCATCTTCGCACGGATGATGCTGCCGATGGTGACGATCAGGACGATGCCGATGACCATTTCGAAAGGGTTCATCTAGGGAGGCTCCCGACAGGCGTTGGATTATTCGGCGGGCTGCAGGCCCGCCTCGCGCATGGCGCGGCGGCGCGGCCGGTCGACCCGCTCGGCGAGCCAGACACCGACGCCGGTGGGGATCGCCAGGATCACGACGAAGATTGCTAAGCCGATCATTGTTCTTGTCCTTCAGTCTATTAGTTGAGCGGCTGGGGCTCGTCGCCCCGCAGCTTGTCGATTTCGTCGGCGACCGCGATGCCGCGGTCGGTCACGATCCGTTCCAGCACCCGCACCCGTTGCTCAAGCCGTTCGGTCTGGGCGGCATATTGCGCCGCCTTTTCGGCGACCTTGTCGGCTTCGAGTTCGAGCTGGCGTTCGCGCAGCTTGAGCCAGGGTTTGACGAACACGCCGCCGAAGATCGCGAGCAGGCCGCAGCTGATGCCCAGGATCGGGATGAGCAGGGGGTTGATCATGGTTCCGTCCTTCTCAGTTCAGCGGCTGCGACGTCGTGTCGCGCAGCTTTTCGATCTCTTCGGCGACATCCAGGCCGCGGTCGGTGACGATCCGCTCCATGACGCGCATCCGCTGCTCGAGCCGTTCGGTCTGCGCGGCGTACTGCGCGGCCTTCTCGGCGGCCTGAGCATTGAGCGCCTCGGCCATTTTCTCGCGGTGCTGAGTCCAGGTCTTGAGCATCTCGCTACCGATGCCGAGGGCGGCGGGAATACCCACGATCACCAGGGCAAGCATGAAGATGGTGAAGCCGTTGGCGGCGAAGAATTGGGTCATCTCGTGCTTCCTCAGTCGCGGTTGCGAAGTTCGTCGATCTCGCGAGCGACACGCTCGCCGGGATCGGTTGCGATGCGTTCGAGGACACGGAGGCGTTCCTCCAGCCGGCCGATCTGGCTGACGAGCTTGTCGTTCTCGTTCGACAGCAGTTCGATCTTGCGCTGCGCTTCCATGTCCCCGCTGGTATCCACGAAACCCCGGCGCATCGCGCGGCGGTTATTGCGGTCTTCCAGCGGATAGCCGTGCTTTGCCTTGATCGACATCTTGATGATGCCGCCGATCGTCGCGATTGCGATGATCATCAGGACGAAGATCTGGCCTTTATCCACGGTAATTCTCCCCTATCGTTCGGCCGGATCAGCGCAGCGCGTCGATCTCGTCGGCCAGGCGGGTGTTGCGGCTGGTGTAGAGCGTCTCGATATCGGCGAGCCGGCGATCGAGGTCGCGGAACTTGGAGCGGACCTCGGATGCCGAGCGGCTCGGGTTCGAGCGGACGCCTTGCCAGAACTTGGCATCCTCGGCGTCGTCATACAGGCCGAACGGCTTGCACGGTGCCAGCCAGGCGGTGATGAAATAGGCGGGAATGACCCAGCCCGAGGTCACCAGCGCGAGGACGACCATGCCGACCCGGACGACGGTGACGTCGATCCCAGTATAGTCGGCGATACCGGCGCAGACACCCAGGAACTTCTTGTTCTGCTTGTCCAGATAGAATTTGGTGCGGCTAGCGGACATCTCAGTTGCTCCGTGAAGCGATTTGGTTGGCCGGCTCGGCGAGCGGCATGCTCGCTTTCCAGTCGGGATGGTCGGCAGCGACGATGCGCTCGACCGTCGAAACGCGGTCCTCGAGGCGGCGGGCGAGCGAGTAGAGCTCATCCAGCAGCTTCTCATCCTCATTCGTGATCTTGGGGGCCTGCCGCCACTTGGTAAGGTAGTGCAGGATGATCCACGGGAGCCCGATGAAGAGCATCCCAACGATCGCGATTGGTACAAGTAGTTCGTCCATCGCTCAGGTCCTTATTTTTTGTTGAGCCGGGCCTTGAGCGCTTCGAGCTCGGCATCGACCTTTTCGGATGCCTTCAACTCAGCGATCTCTTCCTCAAGCGTCTTCGGTTCGCCGCCCAGATTGAGCGCCTCGGCGCGGCCTTCGGCCAGGTCGACGCGGCGTTCGAGCACATCGAAGCGCGAGAAGGCATCCTGCGTGCGGCCGGCCGAATAGACCTCGCGGATCTTGAACTTGTTGTTCGCGCTCTCCAGCCGGGTGGCGATCGAGGACTGGCGGTTGCGCGCCTCGCTCAGCTTCTTCTGAAGCTTGGCGATATCCTCTTCCGAACCCCGGAGCGCCTCGTCGAGCACGCTGATCTGCTGGCTTAATTCGACGACCATGTCGGTCGCCTTCTGGCGTTCGACCAGGGCCGCCTTGGCGAGATCCTCACGATCCTTCGACAGCGCCAGTTCGGCCTTCTCGGTCCAGCTTTCCTCGAGCTGGCTGAGCTTGGCGATGTGGCGGCGCATTTCCTTCTGGTCGGCGATGGTGCGCGCGGCGGAGGCACGAACCTCGACCAGCGTCTCTTCCATCTCCAGGATGATCATGCGGATCATCTTCGCCGGATCTTCCGCCTTGTCCAAAAGGTCGGTGAAATTGGCGGCGATGATGTCGCGGGTGCGCGAAAAAATGCCCATGTTGAAATTACTCCTCGGAATTTACGCTTTACTCGGATTGGGGGACCGCCGGGGCGGGAAGCAAGGGGGAAACCCGCCCCGGCGGTAGTCCGTCACGCCTTCAGCGCGACGGGAACCTGCGGAGCCGGATTGGCCTGCGCCAGGCCCGGGCCAACGGCCGCGAGCATCAGCGCCGAACCGCAAACGAAGGTGCTGGCGACCACCATCAAAGTGCGACCCAGACCATTTGAAACCGACTGCATTGTTCTTACTCCCTAGTGTTTCGTGCCGGATGATCCGGCGATGCCAAGTGAACTGCAGAAGCCGTGCCAATTCCAAAAAACGGCGGAAATCTGCCGTTTTCGCTGAGAAAAGGGTTGAGGTTGGCGATTTACACTTGCCAAAGATTGGTAAAATACACCAAGTCGTAGGCATGGAGCGGACGACGCAAGTCATCGGGCAATCGGGACCCTTTCTCGACGCGCTGGAACGCGCCAGCCGCGCCGCCGCGCTCGATCGTCCGGTGCTGGTGATCGGCGAGCGTGGGACAGGCAAGGAGCTGGTCGCCGAGCGTCTCCATCGCCTCAGTCCGCGCTGGGACCAAGCCCTGATCATCATGAATTGCGCAGCGCTGCCCGAGACGCTGATCGAGGCGGAATTGTTCGGCCACGAAGCGGGCGCGTTCACCGGCGCGACCAAGGCAAGGGCGGGGCGGTTCGAGGAAGCCGATGGCGGCACCTTGTTCCTCGACGAACTCGGCACGCTCAGCATGGCGGCGCAGGAGCGATTGTTGCGTGCGGTCGAATATGGCGAGGTCACGCGGATCGGCTCGTCGCATCCGATCCGCGTCGATGTCCGCATCGTCGCGGCGACCAACGAGCATCTGCCCGAAAAGGTCGAGCGGCATCAGTTCCGCGCCGATTTGCTCGATCGGTTGAGCTTCGAGGTGGTGACCTTGCCGCCCTTGCGCGCACGGCCCGGTGACGTCCCGGTGCTCGCCGATCACTTCGGGCGGCGGATGGCCGCGGAAATGAACCGCGATTGGCACGGCTTCTCACCCGAAGCGCTGGATTCGCTGATCGACTATCGTTGGCCGGGCAACGTTCGCGAACTGCGCAACGTGATCGAACGCGCGGTCTATCGCTGGGAACAGGATGTGCCGATCGCGCATATCGAGTTCGATCCCTTCCAGTCACCACATCGTCCTGGCGCCGGCACGCAGCCCATGCCAATGGTCGACCATGTCGCAGCCCCGCCACCGCCGTCCGGGGAGAGCGAGCCGGGCGATTTCAAGAGCCGTGTCGCGCGGTTCGAGCGCGACGTGCTGACCAAGGCACTCGCCGCCAATCGCTTCAACCAGCGCCAGACCGCGGACGCGTTGGGGTTGAGTTACGACCAATTGCGCCATGCGCTCCGGCGCCACGACCTTTTGCCGGGATAGAAAGCGCCGTGAGAGCGATGGAATCGCTTGCGCAACGACAGTCGCGGACCCATTTGGCGGGCATGGGCGTTCGCTTGGCGACGTTCCCCTATAGCCGCTCAAAAGACGGAGGATCCTTATGGCTTTCGAACTCCCCCCGCTGCCCTACGCCTATGACGCCCTGGAGCCGACCATCTCCAAGGAGACGATGACGTTCCACCACGACAAGCATCACGCGGCCTATACCGCCAAGCTCAATGAGGGTGTTGCCGCCGATCCCAAGCTGGAAGGCAAGACGATCGAGGAGATTCTCGGCGTGATCTCGTCGCAGCCGCCGCTGGTCCGCAACAATGGCGGCGGGTTCTGGAACCACGCCTTCTTCTGGCGGATCATGGCGCCGGCCGGCACCACCCAGCCGTCGGGCAAGCTCGCCGCGGCGATCGACGCCTATGGCGGGCTCGACAAGCTCAAGGAAGATTTCAACACCAAGGGCGCGGGGCAATTCGGTTCGGGCTGGGCTTGGGTGATCGCGGATTCGTCTGGCGCGCTGAAGGTCGTGTCGACGCCGAACCAGGACAACCCGCTGATGGACGATGCCAAGGACAAGGGCACGCCGATCCTGGGTAACGACGTGTGGGAACACGCTTATTACCTCACCTACAAGAACGACCGGCCCGGCTATCTGAAGGCGTGGTGGGACGTGGTGAACTGGGACGAGGCCGGACGCATCTACGACAGCGTCGCCGGCTGACCGCCGTTACGATCGAACGACGAAGGGCTCCGCGTTGGCGGGGCCCTTTTTCGTTGGGCGAACCTCAGTGCGACGCTGCGTCCGGTCCTCGACCAACCCCGCCGCACAAATCGCGAGCGATCTCGCGATAGAAAAGGCAGACATCGTCGAGATCGCCGCGCGTCACGTTCAAATCCTGGCCCACCATCACACTATCGAGCGCCGAGCCGTATCCGGCTCTTGCGGGCCAACCCACGGTCATCGCCATCGCGCCGCGACGATCGCCGCGACGAACGCGCCCACCGCAGTGGAACAGGCAGTCGCGCGATCGCCCCAGCGCGCGCAACCGCGCGTCGTCATCGTTAGGAAGAGATTTAGCGGTGCGGTAAGCAGCCAGCTTGTTGGCCGTGTTGCGTTGGCCGGGGTGGACGGGCAGCCCTTCCGCGGTAGAGGCGGCGTCGATCAAGAGGTTGAGGAAGCGGTCGAGCTCGCGCAGCCCATTGCCGATCACCTTCGCACGATAGCGGCCGACAATCGCGGGCGATCGGCTTTCGACGTCGAGCTCGGTAGGTGCACGCAAGCAGGCGCCCAGGAACGCCGCGCCGCGGAACAATGTCGAGGACGCGTGTCGCATCTCTTCGGTCATTGGCCGAGCTAACGCTGCGCGGTGGTCGCGCGGTGGTTCGTCGTCGCGCGGTGGCATTCAGGCGAGGAGCGGCTCGACCAGGGCCAGCGAAACCTGATGCCGCGAAAGCAGCCAGTTCAACTTCATCGGACAGCTCCTGCGGATGTAAGGAGAAGCGCGCCGCTCTCTCAGCCGCTGGCGCCTGCCGGCGGAAAACCGGCGATGGCGAAACGCATAGCCGCCAATGCTCGAAAAGCCTAATCGCCGTGAGAAACCGCGGTCGTCACGTCCTGATCAGCCCACGAGCATCGAATTTCATTCCGGCATCCTCGTGAGGCCGCACATAGACGCGGTGGATGCTGGGAAACTCGGCCTGAAGATCGCGTTCGATCGCATCGACAATCCGCTCGACATCGCCTGCGCTCAGCCGGTTGTCGAAATCCACGTTGACCGCCGCGACGATCTGGGTGGGCGCGTTGTGGATCGTCATGATCTCGCCCACGCCCATGATGCCCTGGCGCGTTGCGGCGCGGCGGATGCCGGCGATCAGGTCGGGATCGGCCGCCTCGCCGATCAGTAGCCCCTTAGCTTCGCGCGCCAGGAAGATCGCGACCACGCCGAGCAACAGGCCGATCAGGACCGACGCAATGCCGTCGAATCGCGGGTCGCCGGTCACTTGCGACAGCGCCAGCCCGACCGCCGCGATCAGGATACCTGCCATCGCTGCGCCATTCTCCAGCAGCACGATTACCGTAGTCGCGTCCTTGGTCGAAATCAGCGCCTGCAGCCACGACTGGCGGCCACGAGCGGCGTTGAACTCGCGGAAGGCCGCGACGGTCGACCCGCCTTCCAGTGCGAAGGCGATCGCCAGCACGCCATAGGCGATCAACGGCGACACCGCCGGCTCGGGCTCGAGAAAGTGCAGCACGCCTTCGTAGACCGACACGCCCGCGCCTAGCGCGAACACCAGCAGGGCGACGACGAAGCTCCAGAAATAGAGTTCGCGGCCATATCCCGCTGGATGGAGCGCGTCGGCCGGCTTGGCGGCGCGCTTCTGGCCGTACATCAGCAGCAATTGGTTGGTCGAATCGACTAAGCTGTGCACGCCTTCGGTCAGCATCGCCGACGATCCGGTGATCGCGGCAGCGACGAACTTGGCCACCGCGATGCCGACATTAGCGGCCAATGCGATGATCAGGACCCGGTTGTTATCGGCTTTCATGAACTGCGCCTAAGCATGAAGCCGTCGGTCGGGCTAGTCCCGGCCCCGGCGCCTATTTCCGCGCGGCGGCATTCAACCGACGGCGATTGGCCCGGACCTTTCGGCGATACAGGCGCACGGCACGTTCGGCGCCTTGCAACGGAGTCAGCGACAGGCCGCCAGCGACCAAAGATGCCTGCAGTTCGATCGCGGCGGAAATCTTTTCGGACGTCATCAGCGAGGCTTCCGCCAACGTGCCATCGCCGCGTGCGATTTCGGCGAGACGCAGGCCGATCACGGCCGATGCCTCCCACGCCAATGCCCAGCTGTCGAACGCCAGGCCGCTCCACGCCGCCAGTGGTGAGCGCGCGGTCAAGAGCGTCCGGCCGTCATGTCGCGGCGTGACACGTCGCGGCGGGCTTCGATATGCATGAAAATGGCTCCTCCAGATGTGCCTAGAACGGCGCGGAGCACGGCAACGTTCCTGCCCGGCAAACTAAATCGCCATTTCCTCATTCGGGCGGGAGTTCCTTGGCGGCCGCGTCGCCGACCTCGCTCATCAGGCCGTGCTTCATCATCATCGGTACGTTGGCGAGCGCGAAGATGAAGGTGAGGGGGATCGCTCCCCAAAGCTTGAAGGCAGTCCAGAAATCGAAGCTGGTCGAGCGCCAGACGAGCTCGTTGAGGATTGCCATGCCGAGGAAGAACAGCGCCCAATTGCGCGTCACTTTCTGCCAGCCGAGCGGCGACAGACCGGGATAAGCGGTGCCGAGCAATTGTTCGAGCAGGGGCTTACCGGTCAGCAAGCCGAACCCGAGGATGGCGGCGAACACCGCGTAGACGAAGGTCGGCTTCATCTGGATGAACTTGGGATCGTGGAAATATATGGTCAGCCCGCCGAACACGAGCACCAGCGCGCCCGAAATCCATAGCATCGGTGAAATGCTGCCCAGCTTGATCCGCGAAACCACCAGCGCGACCACCGTCGCCAGCATGAAGGCGGACGTCGCGACGATCGCGCGCGACACCACCAATGCCGACATTTGATCGAGGTCCGACAGCGAGTGGCTGAAGCTTGACACGAGCTTCATCGTCAGCGCCTGGGGCGCGAGGAAGTTGACCAAGAAGAAGATCACCAGCGGCGCATAGTCGATCGCCAGGCGCAGACCGGCGGTTCCGTTCTTGCTCGTCGTGCTCATCGCACCAGCTCCTCGACGCCCGCGATAATCCGGGCAACTTCCTTGGGATCGAACGGGCGCAAGTCGCTCAGCGTCTCGCCGACCCCGATGGCATGGATCGGCAGTCCGAATTGCTCGGCCGCGGCGACCAGCACGCCGCCACGCGCGGTGCCGTCGAGCTTGGTCATGACCAGTCCGGTCACCCCGGCGACTTCCTTGAATACCTCGATCTGGCTGAGCGCGTTCTGGCCGGTGGTCGCATCGAGCACCAGGACCACGTCATGCGGCGACGCCGGGTTGATGCGCCCGAGCACGCGGCGGATCTTGGCGAGCTCGTCCATCAGTTCGCGCTTGTTCTGCAGGCGCCCGGCGGTGTCGACGATCAGCGCGTCGATGCCCTTGTCGGTCGCCTGCTTGACGCCTTCGAACACGATCCCCGCGGCGTCGCCGCCCTCGGCGCCCCGAACAATCGGTACGCCGACGCGCTCGGCCCAGGTAGCGAGCTGCCCGATCGCCGCCGCACGAAACGTATCGCCCGCCGCCAGCATCACGCCGTAATCCTGCTCGACCAGCCAATGCGCGAGCTTGGCGATGGTGGTCGTCTTGCCCGATCCGTTCACGCCGATCACCAGGATGACCTGGGGGCGCGGAAACGCTTCGATCTCGAGCGGCTTGGCGACCTTTTCGAGCACTTTCTCGATTTCCTCGGCGACGACCAGGCGGATACCGAGTTCTTCCATGCCGCGTTCGAAACTGCCGTCAGCCAGCCGGTCGCGGATGCGTTTTGCGGTGACGGGGCCGAGGTCGGAGGCGATCAGCGCCTCTTCGATATCGTCAA
Source organism: Sphingomonas asaccharolytica NBRC 15499 (assembly GCF_001598355.1). Taxonomy (GTDB): domain Bacteria; phylum Pseudomonadota; class Alphaproteobacteria; order Sphingomonadales; family Sphingomonadaceae; genus Sphingomonas; species Sphingomonas asaccharolytica. Next base: position 66,381 of record NZ_BCYU01000015.1, on the reverse strand, counting down.
GCGTCGCTTCGTCGAGGCGCGCGGTGCCGAGACCGGCGAGGTTGCCGACGAGGCGGTCGGAAGTGCGCTTGAACCCGCCGAGCAGGCGCTGATGCCAGGATGGGGTAGTGCTCATGCGGCGTGTCCGAAAAGATGGTCCTTGGTGATGGTCACGGAGATGATGTCGCCTGTGCGATGGTTTTGGTCCAGCCGGAAGTCGGCAAAACCTGTCGAATGTCCGCGATTCCCTGGTGCCTCGACCAAAATCTGTTGTTCGGTTCCCATTAAGCTGTCCAGCCAAGCCGCCTTGCGCCGCGCCGAGGCCGAGCGAAGCGTGGCCGCACGCTCGCGGCGCAACTCGAGGTCAACCTGCGGCATCCGGGCGGCTGGGGTTCCGGCGCGCGGGCTGTAGGGAAAGATATGGGCGTGGACGATGTCGCAATCGTCGATCAGCGCCAGGCTGTTCGCCGCCATTGCCCCGTCCTCGGTCGGGAAGCCCGCGATCAGGTCGGCGCCGATCGCGAGTTCGGGCCGCGCGGTCTTGAGCCGTTCGACCAGCCGTACCGCATCGGCACGCGAATGGCGGCGCTTCATCCGCTTGAGGATCATGTCGTCGCCGGCCTGAAGCGACAGATGCAGATGCGGCATCACGCGCGCTTCCTGCGTCAGCAACTCGAACAGGCGGCCATCGATCTCCGGCGCGTCGATCGAGGACAGGCGCAGGCGGGGAAGGGAAGGGACACGCACCAAGATACGCTCGACCAGACTGCCGAGCGTCGGACTGCCCGGCAGATCGTGACCATAGCTGGTCAAATCGACCCCGGTCAGCACGACTTCATTCTTGCCCGCCGCGACAACGCGCTCGATCGCCTCGATCACCGCGCCGGCAGGCGCCGAGCGGCTCGGCCCGCGTCCGAACGGAATCGCGCAGAAGGTGCAGCGATGGTCGCATCCGTTCTGCACCTCGACGAAAGCGCGCGCCTGGTCGACCGCAATGGCGAGATGCGGCGCGATCTCCGTCAACCGCGCCATGTCGCCGACGATCAGCGCGTCGCTCGACGCCCAGGCTTCGGGCAGCAATTTCTCGCCATTGCCGATCACGCGGTCGACCTCGGGCATCGCGGCGAAGCTCGCCGGATCGATCTGCGCGGCGCAGCCGGTCACCGCAAGCATCGCGTCTGGCCGCGCGCGGCGGGCGCGGCGGATCGCGGTGCGTGTCTGCTTGACCGCGCCATTGGTTACGGCGCAGCTATTGATCACCACGACATCGCGGCCGTCCAGCATGCGCTGGATCGTCTCGCTCTCTGCGATGTTGAGGCGGCACCCGAGACTGATTACCTCGGGCTGCGGAAGGGATGACATGGGCGACGATCTAGGAGCGAAGCGCGGGGAAGTCCACGGCGAGGCGGCGCATGTGCTGCACTTCTGGTTCGAGGAGCTGAGCGAGGAACAGCATTGGGTCAAGTCGATTACGCTCGACGAGGCGATCGCCGAACGGTTCGGGCCGCTTAGGTTGAAAGTGGCGGAGAGCGCGGCCTGGGGATGGCGCGGCACGCCCGACACCTTGCTTGCCGCGATCATCCTGATCGACCAATTCTCGCGCAACATGTTCCGCGATGAAGGCGAGGCGTTCGAGCATGACGGTCTGGCGCGCGAACTGACTTTGTACGGACTGTTACGCGGGTTCGACCGCAAACTGCCGGCGGAGCGCAGTGCGTTCCTCTATATGCCGTTGATGCATGCCGAGGACCCGGAGCTGCAGCAGCTCAGCATCGAGCGCTTCACCGCGCTCGGCGACGAGCAGAATCTGGGATTCGCGCGCGATCACGCCGCGGTGATCGAGCAGTTCGGGCGTTTTCCGTCGCGTAACCGGGCGTTGGGCCGGCGCTCTACCGTGATCGAGCGCGAATATCTCAGCCAGCCAGGCGTCGGCTGGTAGCGGACTCGGGTTCGGGCATGACCTCGGTTGCGTCGGGCGCGATCAGCAAGCGGCGCTCGGCGAGCAGACGACGAGCATTGCCGGCCGTCAACGGGCGGCCATAGACATAGCCCTGGCCGCGCGCGCAACCCAGGCTTCGCAGGCGCTCTTCGATTGCCTTGTCTTCGATCCCTTCCGCGGTGATCGGCAAATTGAGGCTTTCCCCGAGACCGACGATCGCGTTGACGATCGCGGCGCTTTCCGGATTCTGGTTTACCGACATGACGAAGCTGCGGTCGATCTTGATGCGGTCGAACGGCAGCGCGCGAAGGTGGGCGAGGCTGGAATAGCCGGTGCCGAAATCGTCGAGCGCAAGCTTGATGCCCTGGTTCTTCAGGCTGGCGACGATCGACTGCGCCATCGCCAGATTGTCGAACAGCGAGCTTTCGGTGATCTCGATTTCGAGCCGGCTCGGCGTGAAGCCGGTTTCGGTCAGCAGCTTGATGATCTTTTGTGCGAGCCAGGGATCCTTGAGCTGCCACGGCGAGATATTGACCGACAATTGCAGCTGCGGATGCCAGTCGCGCGCCGACAGGAAGGCCTGGCGCATCAAGGACAGCGACAGATCCGCGATTATGCCGGTTTCCTCGGCGATCGGGATGAACTGGTCGGGGATCATCACGCCGCGCTGCGGATGTTCCCAGCGAGCCAGCACCTCGAAGCCGGTCAGCCGTCCGGTGACCAGGTCGATCTGTTGTTCGAAATAAGGGACGATCTCGCCGCGCGGAATAGCGACGCGGAGCGAACTTTCGAGCTCGTTGCGCGACTGGAGCTCGCGCTCCATCGAGACGTCGAACCAGGCGTGGCGATTCCGCCCGGCATTCTTGGCCGCGTACATGGCGATGTCGCCCGAGCGCAGCAAAGCGTCGATCGTTGCCGCGTCGCGATCGCTGCGGGCGATGCCGATCGAGCACGTGACGTGGAGGTTAAGCCCCTCGACATGAAAGGGCTGGCTCATCCGCGACACCAGCCGTTCGGCGACGCGCTCGACGCTGTCGGGATTTTCCGGATCGAACAGCATCGCGCAGGCGAATTCGTCGCCGCCGAACCGCGCGAGCAGCGCACTTTCGGGCAATGCGGTCGCCATTTCGTCGGCCACGGCGCGCAACAGCGCGTCACCGACGGTATGGCCATGCATGTCGTTGACCGTCTTGAAATGGTCGAGATCGAGCATCATCAGCGCCATCGCCTTGTGACGACGGTCGGCGCGAACCAGCATCGCGGCGCCCTCCTCGGCCAGGCTGCGCCGATTGAGGAAGCCGGTGAGCGGGTCCCTGGAGGCGAGGACGTTGGCGCGTTCCTCGGCCGCGGTGCGCACCGTGACTTCATTCGCCAAGTCGCGATGACGACGCCAGCCGAACAGGATCAGGGCGACATTAAGGAGCAGGGCGATGATCAGCGTCTGGTCGGAGCCGCCGTCATGGTGCATCCAGTTGCTCAGGACCATCGACAGCACTTGGCTGCCGGTACCGATGAACATCAGGATCGCGGCGACCGTGATCGCGCCGCTCAATAGATCGCGCCGGGCTGCGGCCGGTTCGCTCATGCCCCGTATCCCCTTCTTCGACACCGCGCGTTCGCGGCCCTATCCAGCCCTGCTGATGGCATCGTGAGGTCAAGAAGATGTTAAGGGGCTAAGGCCGGGTTGCGTTTTTCCGGCCGAGCCGTTATCGGGCCGGCACCGTTCCCTTTGCGAACGCGACAAGGAGCACCCATGTGGTGACGCCGGCCGACGAGGTTTCGTCCGCCGGCGCTTTGTGCGTTTTGGGGTTCGGATGGGAGTGATTTGTTTATGTTCGACAGCCTGAGCGATCGTCTTGGCGGCGTATTCGACCGGTTGCGTGGCCGTGGCGCGCTGACCGAGGCGGATGTGCGCGCGGCGATGCGCGAAGTGCGCGTTGCGCTGCTCGAGGCGGACGTCGCTCTGCCGGTCGCGCGCGATTTCGTCGACAAGATCACCGAGCAGGCGGTTGGCCAGCAAGTGCTGCGCTCGATCACGCCCGGCCAGCAGGTCGTCAAGATCGTCCATGACGGCCTGGTCGAGATGCTCGGCGCCGACGAGAGCGAGCTCAATCTCGGCGTCACGCCGCCTGCCGTCGTGATGATGGTCGGGCTCCAGGGCTCGGGCAAGACCACGACGACCGCCAAGATCGCCAAGCGGCTGACTGGCGGGCAGGGCGGGCGCGATCGCAAGAAGGTCTTGATGGCGTCGCTCGACGTCAATCGCCCGGCCGCGCAGGAGCAGCTGGCGATCCTCGGCGAACAGACCGAGGTTGCGACTCTGCCGATCGTCCAGGGCCAGCAGCCGGTCGATATCGCTCGGCGCGCGATCCAGGCGGCGAAGCTCCAGGGCTTCGATGTGCTGATGCTCGATACGGCGGGCCGTCTGCACGTCGATCAGGGCCTGATGGACGAGATGAAGGCGGTCGCCGACATCGCGAAGCCGCAGGAAATCCTGCTCGTCGTGGACAGCCTGACCGGTCAGGATGCAGTCAACGTCGCGCGCGCCTTCTCCGACCAGGTGTCGCTGACCGGCGTCGTGCTCACCCGGATGGACGGCGACGCCCGGGGCGGCGCCGCTCTGTCGATGCGCGCGGTCACCGGCAAGCCGATCAAGTTCGCCGGCACTGGCGAAAAGCTCGATGCGATCGAAGGTTTCCACCCGAGCCGCGTCGCCGGCCGCATTCTGGGCATGGGCGACGTCGTCAGCCTGGTCGAGCGCGCCGCCGAATCGATCCAGCAGGAAGATGCCGAGCGCATGGCGCAGCGGCTGTCCAAGGGTCAGTTCGACATGAACGACCTGCGCAGCCAGCTGCAGCAGATGAAGAAGATGGGCGGCATCGGCGCGCTGGCGGGGATGATCCCCGGCATGAAGAAGGCGCAGGCGGCGATGTCGCAATCGGGGATGGACGACCGTATCCTGCTGAGGATGGACGCGATCATCACCTCGATGACGCCCAAGGAGCGGACCAAGCCCGAGCTGCTCAACGCGAAGCGCAAGATCCGCGTCGCCAACGGATCGGGAACGACCGTCCAGGACGTCAACAAGCTGATCAAGATGCACCAGGAAATGGCCACCGCCATGAAGCGCATTAAGAAGATGGGCGGATTGAAGGGCATGATGGCGATGCTCGGCAAGGGCGGCCCCGGCGGCGGCCTCGGCGGGCTCGGCAACGCGATGGGCAGGCCCGAGCTGGGCGACGCGATGAACCAGATGGGCGGGCTTCCTGGCCTGCCCGGCACAGGGGCCAAGCTGCCCCCGGGGTTCCAGAATTTTATGAACGTGAAAAAGAAATAGCCGTCACCCCAGCGCAAGCTGGGGTCTCAGGCGGCAGGAATACAACGGAAAGATCTCAGCTTTCGCTGGGATGACAATTGAAGAAGGAAGTTGAACTAAAATGGCACTGAGCATTCGTCTTTCGCGCGGCGGTTCGAAGAAGCGTCCGTACTACCGTATCGTCGTTGCCGACGCGCGCAGCCCGCGTGACGGCAAGTTCATCGAGAAGATCGGCAATTACAACCCGCTGCTCGCCAAGGACGACGAGAAGCGCGTCGTGCTCGACGCCGACCGCGCCAAGCATTGGCTGGGCGTTGGCGCGCAGCCGACCGACCGCGTTGCTCGCTTCCTCGACGTCGCCGGCGTCAAGGAGCGCGCTGCCCGCAACAACCCGAAGAAGGGTGAGCCGGGCGAGAAGGCCAAGGAGCGTGTCGAAGAGCGTGCGTCGAAGGCTGCCGAAGCCGCCGAGGCCGCGGAAACCGCCAAGCAGAACGAAGCCGAGGCCGTGATTGCCGCCGAGGTCGAAGCCGCGACCGAAGAGCCGACGCCCGAGGCCGAAGCCGTTGCCGAGGCGGTCGCCGAGGAAACGCCTCCGGTCGAAGCGCCTGCCGCTGAGGAAGCTCCCGCCGCCGAGGAGGCTCCGGTCGCTGAGGAAGCACCCGCGGCTGAGGAAGCTCCCGCGGTCGAAGCCGCTGCCGAGGAAGCGCCCGCCAACGAAGCGACGCCGGACAGCGACGCTGGCGACACCGGCGCCGACGAGGCCAAGAGCGCCCAGGCTCCCGCCGAGGGCTGATGCCTATCTCACCCGCTTGCAGGAGGGGAGTGACATCGCGCGATCGGGTCAATCATGCCCCCCAGCATTATTGAGAAATGCGCGGGGCGCATTTCGATCAGATTGCGCGATGATCACTGGGAAGGCATGTCGTACGCGATGCCGCTCAAAATAGACCCTCCCTCGACCCCTCCCGTAAACGGGAGGGGAGACTTGCCCGTCACGCTCGCCGTCGTCACCGGGGCGCATGGCGTGACGGGGGAAGTCCGCCTGAAGGTCTTCGCCGAGGACCTGAAACCGCACAAAAGCTTCAACGCCGGCGCGTTGACGTTGAAGGCACTGCGCATCACGCCGCAGGGCGCGATCGCGCGTTTTGCCGAAATCCCCGACCGCACCGCCGCCGAAAAACTGCGCGGCGCCGAACTGACCGTGCCGCGATCGGCACTGCCGCCGCTGGGCGAGGGCGAATATTATCACGCCGACTTGCTTGGCCTGCCTGTCGTGTCGGATTCCGGTGAGCCGCTCGGGCACGTCGTGCTGATCGAGAATTTCGGCGCGGGCGATGTGATCGAAATCGAACGACCGGGCGAGGACGGCAAGCCCGGCAAGCGCTTCATGGTGCCGATGCGCCCCGAAGCGGTGCCCGAATGGGACAATGAGAAGCTGGTGGTGGCGGCGGCCTTCGCCGATTAGCACCGCCGCGTCCGATATCAGCGGCCGTTCTGGCCTTGTCGATCTCCGGAAAAGATCTGATCGCATAACGGCAGCAAAAGCGCGCATACAGCGTCACGATCGCGTTCCGCCCGTTGCAGCGTGTTGAACGTGGCGAAGCTGGTCAGGGTGAACAGCAGGTCGACGATGTCGGCCTTTGCCTGCCCGTCGGCGGTGCCCTGTCGATCGACCAATATTCCCAAAAGGCCGCGGCGGCGTTCGTTGCGCGCGGCTAGCGCGTTCGCCAGTTCGGCGTCCAGCGCGGCCGCCGCGAAGATGCCGCCAAGCCCGCCATGCGAACTCCAGAAATCGCAGAACGTCCGCACGACCTGCGCCAGCGCTGCACGCGGTTCCGTCGTCGCCATCGCCTGGGCCAAATTGGCCAGGTTTCCCCGTTCCGCCACTGCGTCGAACGCAGCTTCCAGCAACCCGTTGCGCGAGCCGAACTGATTGTAGACGGTCAACCGGGTTACGCCCGCCCTTTTGGCGACGGCATCGAGCGCCAATGCCTGCCCGTCGGGCTCGCGCAGAATCGCCAGGGCAGCCTCGACGAGGCGCGCCCGCGTCTCCGCCGCCTTCGCGTCGCGCTTCTCGGTCGAATAGGGCCTTGACGGTTTGTCGGGAATCATGACTATACAATCTGTATATCTAATCAGACTCACGTCTGTCGATCGGGAGTTTCTCGTATGCAAGTCTTGCTGATCATCACCATCGCTGTCCATGTCCTAGCGTCAGTCTTCTGGGCGGGGTCGACCTTCGTACTTGCCAGGAGCGGCGGAGCGGGTGCCGCGCCCTTGTTCGGCCCGCGGATCGGCGCTGCGACAGTGTCGGGACTATCCGGCACGCTCTTGTGGCATCTGCTCCACGAGGGCAGTTTCGAACTGGCCGAAAAGATATTGGCGACCGGTGCCGTCGCGGCGATCCTCGCATTCCTGGTCCAGATCCTCGTCGCTCGCCCGGCGCTGCGATCGGGCGACACGACGCAACGCCTGGCGGCCGCTTATCGCGCCTCTGCCGCGCTATTGGTCGTCACGGTCATCTGCATGGCTGTGTCGCGTTACGTCTGAAGGGAGGAGGCAATGCCCGACATCCCCATCTTTCCCGATCTGGCCGGCAAGACCGCATTGATCACTGGCGGCTCCGGCGGGATCGGCGCCGAGACGGCGCGCTGGTTCGCGTATAATGGTGTGCGTGTGACGATCGCGGGGCGCGACCAGACACGGCTGGACCACGTGGCCGCGTCGCTCGACGCCATCTCGTCGGGCCATGCGGCAATCGCCCTGGACTGTTCCAGCGCCGATCAACTCGAAGCCGCGCGCACCGCCCTCATCGAACGGCTCGGCGGACTCGACATCCTGATCGCCTTTGCCGGCGGCGGCACGAGCCGGCCGGCACCGATCGAACAGGTGACCGAACGCGACTGGCGGTCCAGCCTCGACAACAACGTCACTGCCACTTTCCTGACGCTTAGGACGTTCGTACCGGACCTCAAGGAAAGCGGCCATGGTACCGCCGTCACGATGGCGTCGACCGCGGGCAGGGCGCCGTCCTCGGCGCCGCTCGGCTATGGCGTCGCCAAGGCGGGGATCATTCTGCTCACGCAGCAACTCGCGCAGGACCTGGGCCCCGACAGTGTGCGCGTGAATTGCATCTCGCCCTCCGCGGTGCTCACCGATCGCACCGCCGAGCGCATGCCGCCGCCCGTTCGGCAAGCGATCGCCGACACCCATCCGTTGCGCCGGCTGGGGACGCCGGCCGATGTGGCCGCGGCGACCTTGTTCCTGGCCTCGGAAAGCGCCGGTTGGCTGACCGGCGCGACGCTCGACATTGCCGGCGGCCGATTGATGCACTGACCGTCTGACATCCTTCCGCAAAAGGTTTCGACATGGCACTTGAGCTCAACCACGCCATCGTCCGCTGCACCGACAGAACAGCAGCGGCGCAATTCTTCGCCAACCTGATCGACGCCGCGCGTCCCCACGCCTTGGGCCCATTCGCTGCGGTACGAGTCAACGACCGGCTGACGCTGGATTTCTACGACGCGGACGTCTTCGCGTTCGGCCATTTCGCTTTTCTCGTCGACGATCCCCGTTTCGGGGCGATCCTGGAGCGCGTGGTAACAGGCGACCTGCCGTTTGGATCGGGGCCGTTCACGCGAGATCGAACGATCAATCGTCTCAATGGCGGCCGCGGCGTCTATGTCTGGGACGGTGACGGCAACAGTTATGAGTTCTTCACGGTCGACCCTTTGGGCTGAGGGATTACTCGATGCAGAAGCGCAGTATTCCGCCGGTTACGCCGCCCAGGCGGCCAGATCCTCCTGCTGCCCGATCAACGCCAACCCATGTGCAATCGAGGTCAGCTCGCCGCCCGACGCGATCCGCTCCTCGCCAAAACGCTCCGCGAACATGCGCCGGATGCGCGGGGTCAGCGAGGTGCCGCCAGTCAGAAAGACGCGATCGATGGCGCCCGCGGCAATGCCGGCAGCGGCGAGCGCGCGATCGGCCGCGGCCTCGATCCGCGCGATATCGGGTGCGATCCAGGCTTCGAACGCATCGCGCGTGACATCCGCTTCGATCGCGAGACCCGCGCCGGCGAAATGGAAATGGGCGTGATCGGACGCCGACAGCGCACGCTTGAGCTGGCCGACAGCGTCGTACAATTGATAGCCGAGTTCCTGGTCGATCACCGCAATCATTCGGCCGATCGCGGCGGGATCGAGCGCGGCGCGGCGGAGCTTTTCGAGATCCGCCAAGGTGCGCCGATTGCGCATCAGTGCCAGTTTCGACCAATCCGCGAAGTCGCTGAAATAACCACCGGGAATATCGAGTATTTTGTCGAACGATCGATACGACCCGCCCTTGCCGAGCAACGGCATCACCAGATTGTCGATGATCCGCGCGTCGAACCGGTCGCCGGCAATGCCGACGCCGGCATGGCCTAGCGGCGTGCAGCGGCGCGGCGCGCCCGGCGCTTCTATCCGCACCACCGAGAAATCGCTGGTCCCGCCGCCGAAATCGGCGACCAGGATCGTTGCCGCGTCCGTGATGCGCGAGGCGTAACTGAAGGCGGCGCCGAGCGGCTCGTAGACATAATGGATATCGGTGCCGAGGGCGGCGAACATCAGGTCGTAACGCTGCCTGGCGAGGGCCTCGTCGGGGCGGCCGCCGGCGAATTCGACCGGACGCCCGACGACGATACGCGATGCAGTGTGGCCCAATCGCCCGTCCGACCGGGCGATCAGCTTGCGCAGGAACAATTGGCCGAGATCCTCGAACCGCATGCGGCGTTCGAAGATGGTGGCATGTTCGAAGCTCGAGCTGGCGGCGACCGACTTGAAAGACTGGATGAAGCGGCTGCCTTGCGGGAAATCGAGATAGTCGCGGATCGCCCAGGGACCGGCATCGGCGCCGAGCGCGACCCGAGCATCGCCTTCCTCCCAAAAGCACAAAGCCGAGCGGAAGACGGCATCTTTGCCTTCCGGTCCGCCGAGCATGACGAGGTCGGCGGTATCACCGCTCGCCGTGGCGACCACAGTATTGGTGGTACCGAAATCGAATCCCAGCGCGGAAGAGGCAGCGTCACTCATGGCGGCGCGCCTCTAGCCGGAATGTCGGCCAGCGGCAAAAACCGAAGATTGCGGTCGGTCATTCGCGTTTCGTGACCGTTTTCGCTCTGTAGAACGAGGCGCCACTTGCCGTCTCCTGCGGTGCAGGCAATGGTCGAATGATGACGAACGCCGATCTCTCCCTTTCCAGGCCATCCGCCTCACTCGTGCAGTGCCGGGCATGACTCGGATCGCGATCCTAACCGACATCCATGGCAATCTGCCCGCGTTGGAAGCAGTGATCGCCGATGCCGAGACGCAAGGCTGCACCGGATTCGTCAATCTCGGCGATTCGTTGTCGGGTCCGCTCTGGCCAGCGGAAACTGCCGATCTGTTGATCGATCTCGATTGGCCAACGATCGCGGGCAACCATGAGCGCCAATTGCTGACCATCGACCGCGCGCGGATGGGCGCGAGCGACGCTTTTGCCAGCGATGCCTTGGGCGACCATCACCTCCAGTGGCTGGCGAGCCTGCCGCCGACGCTGCACTTGTCGCCGAACGTGCTGCTGTGTCACGGCACGCCGACCGACGATCTCGAGCATTTCCTCCATACCGTCGATGGCGGCGCTGCCCGCGAGGCGACCGATGTCGAGATTCGCGAGCGGGCGGGGGATCGCAGCGAGGCGCTGATCCTGTGCGGGCATACGCATCTGCCGCGCTTGGTGACCTTGGAAGACGGCCGCACCATCGCCAATCCCGGCTCGGTCGGATTGCAGGCCTATGATGACGACCACCCCGTCGCTTATCGCGTGGAAGTCAGCGATCCCAGCGCGCGTTACGCCATTGTCGATGGCACGGCAGTTACGTTCCGCGCGATCGACTATGATCAGAAGGCCGCCATCCGGCGGGCGGAAATGAACGGCCGCGACGATTGGGCGATCGCCCTCAAGTCCGGGCGGATGGCATGACCTTCGCCGCGACCGTCCTCACCCTCTATCCCGACATGTTCCCCGGCCCGCTCGGCACGTCGCTGGCGGGGCGCGCCCTGGGCGAGGGCAAATGGAGCCTCGACGCGGTCAATATCCGCGACTTCGCGATCGACAAGCATCGCACGGTGGACGAAACACCGGCCGGTGGCGGCGCGGGCATGGTGCTCCGCGTCGATGTGGTGGCGAACGCGCTCGATAGTGTCGCGGATGGCCGTCCTATCCTGGCGATGACGCCGCGCGGACGACCCCTCACTCAAGAGCGTGTTCGCGATCTCGCGACCGGTTCCGGCGCGATCATTTTGTGCGGCCGGTTCGAGGGATTCGACGAACGATTGTTCGACGCGCGGCCGATCGAACAGGTGTCGATCGGCGACTATGTTCTGTCGGGCGGAGAGATGGGCGCGCTGGTGTTGCTGGACGCTTGCATTCGGCTGCTTCCCGGCGTAATGGGCGCGCCTTCCAGCGGAGATGAAGAGAGCTTCGAAAGCGGCCTTCTCGAATATCCGCATTATACCCGACCTGTCGAATGGGAAGGGCGCACGATCCCCGAAGTGCTGCGATCGGGGGATCATGCGAAGATCGCGGCCTGGCGAAAGTCGATGGCCGAGACAGATACACGGTTACGGAGACCGGATCTTTGGGAGCGCCATGAGGGTGCTCGGGTCCAGCCTCCCTCTGGCGCGCGGCGACGAAAGAAGGACGACTGAGATGAACATCATCCAGCAACTCGAGGCCGAGAACATTGCGAAGTTCGTAGAGGCCAAGAAGATTCCCGAATTCCGCCCGGGCGACACGCTGCGCGTTGGCGTGAAGGTGGTCGAAGGCGAACGCACCCGCGTGCAGAATTACGAGGGCGTGTGCATCGCGCGGTCGAACAAGGGCATGGGCAGCAACTTCACCGTGCGCAAGATTTCGTTCGGTGAGGGCGTCGAGCGCGTCTTCCCGCTCTATTCGCCGAACATCGACAGCATCGAAGTCGTCCGCAAGGGCGCTGTGCGTCGTGCCAAGCTCTATTATCTGCGTGGTCGCACCGGCAAGTCGGCGCGTATCGCCGAGCGTCGCGACACGCGTGGCGATAACGCCGCCTAAACAGCGTCGTCTCGCGAGAATAGAAGGGGCGCGGAGGGGGACCTCCGCGTCCTTTTTCGTGCTGGTGTGCCGCGGCGTCCGATCTGGCGCCCATGCCGGCCGTCTATGGCTGTCCCCTTTCAATCTATGGCGGGAACGAGGAGACCGCGATTAGTCTGCCCTCTCGGGATCGAGAATGAGAGAGGGAGAGCCCATGGCCCAGCGCCTGACGCGGCGGCAGCTGATCGGGGGAGCGGTAGCGGCCGGAGGATTGGCGAGCTGGGCGGTTCGTGCCGGCGCGCTGGGCGAGCCCTCGACGTTGTTTCGCGAGGTCATGCTGGTCGACGGGACTGGCACGCCAGGGCGGCTCGCCAACGTGCTCGTCGCGGGCGACCGGATCGCGCGGATCATGCCGGCGAGCGGCAAGACGTCCGGGTCGACCGCGCGGATGGTCGCCGGAGAGGGCAGGGTGCTCGCCCCCGGCTTCATCGACATGCACAGCCATGGCGATCCGTTGCACGATTCCTATGAAACGTTTCTGGCGATGGGCGTCACCACCGTCACGCTCGGCCAGGACGGCGAAGGCCCCAGGGTCGGCAATGACCTCGACCCCAGAAGCTGGATGCAGGCGGTCGACCGCGCGCGGATCGACATCAACGTCGCGCTGCTGGCCGGCCACGGCACGTTGCGACGTGCGGCCGGCGTGGCGGATTCGGTGCACCGCCCCAATGCGGCCGGACTTGAGCGGATGGCGGCGCAGCTCGATTCCGAACTGCGGATGGGCGCGTTCGGTATTTCCTATGGCCTCGAATACGTCCCCGGCATTTATTCGGAGACGCCCGAGCTGAGCAACATCGGCAAGGTCGTCGCGCGCTATGGCGGCGTCTGCATGAGCCATATGCGCTCGGAGAATGACGACGAGATCGAGGCGTCGATCAACGAACTGGTGACCTCGTCGCTGCCGGCGCGACCGCATATCTCGCACTTCAAGTCGGTGTTCGGCAAAGGCGAGAAGCGCGGCCGCGAATTGCTCGCCTTCGTCGCCGACTTCCGCCGTCGCGGAATCGATCTCACCGCCGACGAATATCCATATGAGGCCGGCTATACCGGAATCGCGATCCTCTTTCCGAAATGGGCGCTGCCGCCGACCGATTACGCCGCGGTCTTGGCGGAGCGGCGGCAGGAACTGCGCGACTATCTGATCGCCCGGATGACGCGGCGCGGCGGACCGGAGGCGTTGCTGATCGGGACCGCGCCTTATGCCGGCAAGACCCTGGCCCAGGCGGCGCAGCAGGAGGGGATGGATTATGCCGACCTGCTCATCAAGCTAGGGCCGGACGGCGGCTCGGGCGCGCATTTCACGATGGACAAGGTGTTGCAGGACACCTTGTTGGTCGATCCCAGCGTCTCGTTCTCGACCGACGGCGGTCCGGGCATGCGGCATCCGCGCGCGACCGGTACCTATGCCAAACTGGTCGAGGAATATGTCGTGCGCGACAGGAAGCTGACGATCGAGGAAATGGTCCGCAAGGCGACCGGCTTCCCCGCACAGACGCTGCGCCTGTCCGATCGCGGCGTGATCCGCGCCGGGGCCAAGGCCGACCTCGTCCTGTTCGATCCGAAGAAGGTCAGGGCGCGCTCGACCTATGTCGATCCCTTCGCGATGGCCGAGGGGTTCGACCTGGTGATGGTGAATGGTCAGCCTGCCTTTGGAGGCGGGAAAAGGGTTGGGTTTTCGGGGAAGCTGCTCAGGGCACGGTAATCAAAAAATACTCCCCGTACCGGGGAGGAATTACTTCCCCGCCACCGCTTTGCATAAACTATCGGTCGCAAGCGCGATCCGCGACTCCGGCATGTCGCGATTGCCGGGATCGTTCTCCACCTCACGCGTCTCCGTATTGAACGTGAGCAGGCTGCCCATGTGCTGGTCCGGACATAGGCTCAGATAGGCGCGGAAGCCGTTCTGGTCGCCATTATGGCCGACGATGCGGATGCCGTCGGTCTGGTCGAGGAAGAAGGACAGTCCGCTCCACGTCGTCTTGGCCATCCGGCCTTGCGTATAATCCTCGCCGGCGGAAATTTGCGGCTTCCACATCTCCTCGAGCGATGACCGCTTGAGCACCACGTCATACTCGGCCTGCCGCGCCGGATCGCCGAGCAGGAAGGCGACGTATTTAGCCATATCCGGCAGCGGCGAATTGAGACCGCCATTCGACACCGTCACGCCAGTATCGACATCGAACGGTGCCTCGATGCGCTTGCCGTCGCGGATGTAATAACTGTGCGTCCGGTGCGGCAGCAAATAGGGCGGCGTCCGGTCGAAATAACTCGAATACATGCCGAGCGGCCGAAGGATATTCTTGTCGATATAGACTTCGAAATCCTCGCCCGAGAGCCGCTCGATCACCTGGCCGAGATAGACGATGCCGGGGTTGGAATAGCTGAAACGGCTGCCGGGTTTGTACTTCACTTCGGTGTACGGGATCATCGCCTTGAGCTGTTCCCAGCTCGGCGGCTCGAACGGTTGCCAGTCGCGGTCGCGCCAGCGCCAAGTCGCGCCGGCAAAACCGGCGCTGTGGCTCATCAGCTCGCGGATGGTGATCTCGCCGGTATCGCCGAACGGATTGTGCACCCCTGCGAGCTCGGGCACGTAGCGGACGATCGGATCGTCGAGCTTGAGGAGGCCGCGATCGCGCAGCTGCATGATCGCGATGCCGGTCATCGTCTTGGTGATCGACGCCCAATGATAGATGGTCTGCGCGTCGACCGGCACCCTGTTGTCGGCATCCTGATCGCCGAGATGGTCGGCGACGACAACGCGGCCGTCGCGCACGAGGTAGAAGCTGCTGCCGACGATGCCCGCGCGCCTGATCTCGGCGCGGTGGAGCGCGCGAAAGTCGGTCAACGCTTTGTCGAACGCGCGTTCGCTAGCGGTCGCGGGGCTGGCGACTTGGGAGATGGTGAGCAGGAGGCAGGCGGCGATCCAACGGGACATGGCGATCTTCCTTGCTCTTTTTGCGAGAACGAATGTCGATCCTGCTGGCCGCTCGTCGGTCGCGCAATGCAAATGGGTTGCGATCGGTATAGCTTGCGGGATCGCTAAGCGCGTAATCGCGCGCTATCTCGCGTGAATGACCAACCGTTGTCCCTGGGCGGGCGCCGACCCGCAGATGGAAGCCTATCACGATACCGAATGGGGTGTCCCTGAGCGCGACGGGCGAGCCTTGTGGGAAAAGCTGCAGCTCGACGGATTCCAGGCCGGCCTTTCCTGGTCGACGATCCTGAAAAAGCGCGATGCGTTTCGCGAAGTGTTCGCTGGGTTCGACCCGGAGAAAGTCGCCCGGTTTGACGCATCCGATGTCGAACGGCTGCTCGGCGATGCGCGGATCATCCGCTCGCGCGCGAAGATCGAAGCGACGATCGGCAATGCGCGCGCCTATCTGGCGATGCGCGACGCCGGCGAGGACTTCGCCGATTTCTGCTGGGGCTTCGTCGATGGCGCGCCGCTCAAGGGCGACGGCGTACACCTGCCGGCCAAGACGGACTTATCCGAGGAAGTTTCGAAGCAACTCCGCAAACGCGGATTCAAGTTCGTTGGGCCGGTGATCGTCTATGCCTGGATGGAAGCGTGCGGGCTGGTCGACGATCACGTGATCGGCTGCTTCAGGCGGGCCGCGTGATCTCCGTATTCCGCACCGCTAGGCGTAACTGACCAGCTCGAACTCGGTGCCGTCGAAGTCGAAAAAATAGAACCGGCGGCCGGGTTCGTAATCGCCGTGGTTGAACGGCTCGATCCCAGCCGCTTCAACGCGGCGTTCGGCGTCATCCAGATCGTCGACAACGATGCCGACATGATTGAGCGGACGGCCTTTCTGAAAGGCGTCGTCGGGGGTATCGGCGCCATCGTGCGTGTAGAGCGCCAGATAGAAGCGATCGTCACCGACATGGATCGAGCGCCCGCCATTGATCGCCGGTCCCCGCCAGCGGACGTGCCAGCCGAATAGGTCGTGCATCAGCTTGGCGCTGCGCTCCGGATCGCGAACGGTGAGGTTGACGTGTTCGATGAAAGCGCCGGGCATGGATGATCCTTTCGATGAAATCGGTCCGTGCGCAGACAGATAGTTCCTCAACTATAGTTGAGGTCAAGAGGCAAAATCGATCGGCGGCCTGCCCATTGCGAGACGGGCGCGTAGCCCTTTACGGAACGTTCCGGCCCCGCGATAAGCCGCAGCAACGCCCGCGATCAGCCGGGCGATGCGGGAGTCGCGAAGGACATGCGGACATGGTTGACCGGTGGAATGATCGGGCTGGCGGCGGCGCTCGCGATCGGGACGC
This sequence comes from Sphingomonas asaccharolytica NBRC 15499, assembly GCF_001598355.1. GTDB lineage: Bacteria > Pseudomonadota > Alphaproteobacteria > Sphingomonadales > Sphingomonadaceae > Sphingomonas > Sphingomonas asaccharolytica. The sequence continues at coordinate 49,723 of NZ_BCYU01000015.1, read as the reverse complement.
ATGCCGTGGCTGCTGACGATGCGCAGCGGACGCTGACGCTCGATCGTGTATTCGGCAGCCCGGATCTATCCGGATCGCAGCCGCGCGCGATGAAGCTGTCGCCCGACGGCAAATTGCTGACCCTGCTCAAGCCGCGCGCCGACGAGAAGAGCCGGTTCGACCTGTGGGCGCGCGACACCGCGACCGGCGAGGAACGGATGCTGGTCGATTCGAAGAAGGTGGGCACCGGCGCCGAACTGTCCGAGGCCGAGAAGATGCAGCGTGAGCGCGCGCGTATCGCCGGGGACAAGGGCATCGTCAGGTATGACTGGGCGCCCGACGGCAGGTCGATCCTCGTCCCGCTCGATGGCGATCTCTACCTCGCGCATCTCGACGGCAAGGTCGACCGCCTGACCAACACCCCGGGTGGTGAGCTCAACCCGGCGATCAGCCCGGCGGGCGGTTTCGTCAGTTTCGTTCGCGACCAGAATCTGTTCGTCCAGCCGCTCGGCGGCGGTGCCGCCAAGGCGTTGACCACGGACGGCGGCGGTACCGTCCATTGGGGCGAGGCCGAGTTCGTCGCGCAGGAGGAAATGGACCGCCGCACTGGCTATTGGTGGGCGCCCAACGACCGGCTGGTCGCGGTCGAGCGGTTCGACGAGGCGCCGGTCGGGATCGTCACCCGCGCCGCGATCGGCGCCGAGGGTACCAAGGTGTTCGACCAGCGCTATCCGTCCGCCGGCACGCCCAACGTCAAGGTCGAACTCTACGTCGTCGATCCTGCGACGGGCGGCAAGGTCAAGGTCGACCTGGGCAGCGATCCCGACATCTACCTCACCCGCGTGGACTGGACGCCCGACGGCAAGACCTTGCTCGTCCAGCGCGAGAATCGCGCGCAGACTGAACTCGACATGCTCGCGGTTGATCCGGCGACGGGCAAGGCCAAAACCTGGTTCAGCGAGAAGTCCAGGCAGGACTCCTGGGTCAACCTCAGCGACAATTACCACCCAATGAAGGACGGTAGCCTGATCTGGTGGTCCGAGCGTGACGGCTTTGGCCATCTCTATCGCTTCGCCAAGGGCAAGTGGACGCAGCTGACCAAGGGGCTGTGGCAAGTCACCGATCTGGTCGGCGTCGATGAGGCGCGCGGGCGCCTCTATTTCATGGCGAACAAGGATGACGTGCTGGAGCAGCAGCTCTACACGGTCGACATCGCCCATCCGAATGCCGTGAGCCGGCTGACCGAGCGTGGCTGGACCAACAAGGCGGTAATGGACGATGCCGCGACGCGCCTGATCGTCACACGCTCCAGCCCTAACCAGCCGCCGCAGACCTATCTCGCCGATACGAGCGGCAAGAAGCTTGGCTGGATCAACGAGAATGCGGTCAAGCCGGGGCATCCTTATTACCCGTATCTCGGCCAGCACCGGCAGCGGACGTTCGGCACGATCAAGGCGGCCGACGGCACCGACCTCTACTACGAGATGATCACCCCGCAAATGGAGCCGGGCAAACGCTATCCGGTGTTCTTTCAGCACTATGGCGGCCCGCACAGCCAGACCGTGACGCGCGGCTGGGAAAGCCCGCTCGAGCAATTGATCGTGAGCAAGGGCTATATCTTCTTCCAGCTCGATAATCGCGGCTCGCCCAATCGCGGGAAGGCTTTCGAGGACAAGATCTATCGCGCGATGGGATCGATCGAGGTCCAGGACCAACTGGCCGGTGCGAAGTGGCTCAAGCAGCAGGCCTATGTCGATCCCGATCGGATCGGCATCTATGGCTGGTCGTATGGCGGCTACATGACGTTGAAGATGCTCGAGGCCAATCCGGGCATCTATGCCGGCGGCGTCGCCGGCGCACCGGTGACGAAGTGGGAACTCTACGACACCCATTATACCGAGCGCTACATGGGCAATCCCAAGGTCGACGCGAAAGCCTATGAGAAGTCGGACGCGATCACCGACGCGGCGAAGATCGACGATCCGCTGCTGCTGGTTCACGGCATGGCCGACGACAATGTCGTGTTCGAAAACTCGACTGCGTTCGCGGCGAAGATGCAGGCCACCAATCGCCCGTTCGAGATGATGTTCTATCCCGGCAAGACGCACGCCGCGGCGCGCGACATTCATGTCTGGACGACGATCTTCAATTATTTCGATCGAGTAGTGAAGAACCGGCCGGCTCGATAGGCGGCCGGCCCGCGCTCAGCCTCGGCGGTCGATCAGCTCGACCAGGCCGAGAGCGTCGAGCAAGGCACGGCGCGCAGTACGAATGCGATCAAGCAAGGCCGGGTCGCCGATTTCGGCGATGGCGATCTCCTCGGGCCAATGGGCTTCGATCATCGCGGCGATCCGATCGAGCTTTGCTTCATCGACCAGGAAGCGGGGATCGACGGTCGCGGGGTCGCACACCACGCGCAGCCTGAGGCACGCCGGACCACCGCCATTGCGCATCGACTGACGGACGTCGACCACTTCGAGCCGACGGATGGGCCCGTTGCCGGCGATCATCTCGCCGAGCCAGGACCAGACCGCCCCATTGCGGCGCGCTTCGCCAGGCAGGATCAGCGCCATCGTGGCATCGGGCAGCGTCACCAATTGCGCGTTGAACAGATAGGATTGGATGGCGTCGGAAAGGCTTACCCGATGCGCCGGCACTTCGACGATCTCGGCCCAGGGCGCCTTTGCCGCGATCTCCGCGTACAGCCCGGCCTTGTCCTCGAAGGCGAGTTCGTGCGCGAACAGCACGCGTTCGTTGGCGACGGCGACGACGTCGTTATGAAAGGCGCCGGCAGCGATCGCCTCGACCGATTGCTGGGCGAAGATCGTCCGCGCCGGATCGAGGCGATGGGCGCGCGCGACCGCTTCGGATGCTTCGCGGCGCTGGCGGGCGGGGAAGGGGCCGCCGCTCTCGCCATAGACGAAGATCTCGACCCCGGGCTCGCCGTGGCGTTCGCACAGCCGCATATGATTGGCCGCGCCCTCATCACCGAACGGGGCGGGGACGGGCGGATGCACCGCGAACACCGTATCGGCGAAGGCCAGGCGAAGCTGCGCCAGCGTCTCGGGCCATTCGTGGCTGCGATGCGCCATGGTCACCAGATTGGCAACGGTCAGATGGCAGGCGCCGTCGGCGGCGTCGGGGGATGGCGAAACCGTCGCCGCATTGGCTGCCCACATCGGCGAGGCCGACAATGCCTGCGCCTTCAGATGCGTTGGCGCCGTCGCATAATCGGTCGCCAGCGCGGCGAGCCAGCGATCGTCCGGCCGGTCGTGCGGCGGCAGAAGACCCTGGGTCAAACCGAGCCGGAGATTGGCGCGCATCTTCTCGACGCCTTCGAGCGCCGCTTCGCGCGGTCGCGAGGTCAGGCCGGCATTGCCGGTCGCGGCCAGATTGCCCAGGCTCAAGCCGGCATAATTGTGGCTCGGGCCGACCACGCCATCGAAATTGATCTCGACCAGCGGCATCAGAAACGGCCGATATGCGTGACGTCGTCGCCTTCGCCGACGCCAAGCGCTGCAGCGCCGGCGCGGTCGATCACGATTCCGCCGGCGGCGGTGCGCAATTGGGCGAAGGCGCAGCGAAAGCTCGACAACTGCCCGGCCGCCGCGAGCGCGCGTTCGCCGCCATCGTCGTCGACCGCGACTACTTTGCTCGTCACCGCTTCGGCGATGCTCCGCACCTTGTCGGTGCGTGCGGTCATGGTCGGACCGCCATCGAAGATGTCGATGTAATTCTCGAACGCAAAGCCTTCATTTTCCAGCATTCGCATCGCCGCTCGGCCCGATGGATGAGGCAGGCCGATGACGCTTCGTGCGCTCTCGGTCAGCATCGCGACATAGATCGGATGCTTGGGGAACAGATCAGCGATGAACTGGTGGCCGTGGGTCGCGTTGAAGCGGTCGGCGTCCTGGAAATTCATCCCGAAGAAGCGCCCCGCAAGACCGTCCCAGAAGGGCGATCCGCCCGCCTCGTCGATGATCCCGCGCAATTCGGCCAGGATGCGGTCGGCGAAGCGCGGGCGGTGCATCGCGATGAACAGATAGCGGCTGCGCGCGAGCAGCATGCCGAGCCCGCCGGCGCGTTCGCCGGGGTGGAGGAACAGCCCGCCGACTTCGCTGGCGCCTTCCAGGTCGGTAGAGAGCGTCAGCATTTCGGCGCGGAAGGTGCGGTCGAGCTCCTCGCTCTTCTGCGACAGCGTGCCGATACGATAGCTGTAAAAGGGGTGATGCTGCCCGACCTGGCTGAACATCTGGCACGTGCCGCGGACCTCGCCGGTCTCGACATTTTCTAGCATCAACACGAAAATGTCGTCGCCCAGCGTCTCATCGGCGCGACTAAAGGCAGCGCTGCTCTGGGCGAGACGACGGCGCAGCGCGCGGCGGTCGGCAGGCAGGTTGGTGAACCCGCCGCCGGTCAGTTTCGCCATCTCATAGAGATGGTCGAGATCCTCGTCGTTCGCGGCACGGATACGGAAATTCACAATCCCCCCTTTTCGGCGATGCGCATGATGGTGAGCGCGGACAAGGCCGCACGTTCTGGCAGGCTGTCGACCAGCAGGAACTCGTCCGCCGAGTGGATCGCGCCACCGCGTGCGCCCATCGTGTCGATCACGGGCACCCCGGCGGCGGCGATGTTGTTGCCGTCGCACACGCCGCCGGTCGCTTTCCAGCCGATCGCGAGGCCGAGCCCGGCACCGACCTGTTTGACCAGATCGAACAATCTGGCGGCGCCGGCGTCGATCGGTTTGGGCGGGCGATTGAAGCTGCCATGTGCCTCGATCCACACGTCGCGCGTGGCGGCGATGTCGGCGACTGCGTCGTCGATCGCGGCCTGCGCGCGGGCGATCGCCTCGGGCGAGGACGGCCGGAAATTGATCCGCAGGATGGCGAGATCGGGGACGACATTGTTGGGTCCACCACCCTCGATCCGAGCCGGGTTGACCGCCAGCCCTTCTTCCTTCGCGGCGAACAAGCGCACGGCGAGGTCGCTCGCCGCGACGATCGCGTTGCGGCCATCGTCGGGATTGCGCCCGGCATGCGCGCTCTTGCCATGAACGACGAGCGAGAAATTGCCGGTGCCGCCGCGCGCGCCGGCCAGCGTGCCGTCGGCAAGTGCGGGCTCGTAGGTCAATGCGGCGACCTTGCCGCGCGCCAGCTCGGCGATCAGCGCGGAGGACGAGAACGAACCGGTTTCCTCGTCCGAATTGATCATCACGTCATAGCCGATGCGGCTCGCCAGCGGCGAGGCCTCGACCGCCTTCAATGCCGCGAGCAGCAATGCCAACCCGCCCTTCATGTCGGCTACACCGGGACCGTTGAGCGTGTTGGGATCGAGGAACGTCTGGTCCTGGAACGGATGATCGACCGGATAGACCGTATCCATATGGCCGGTGAATAGCATGCGCACAGCCGCATCGGGCCGTACGCGGACGACGAGATGCCGGCCATGGTCGAGCGTGCTGACCTTGCCGTCCGAAGCGACGTTGGTGGCGGGAGCGGGTTCGATTAACGCCACCTCCCCGGGCAGCGCCGAATATGCGTCGGCCAGTGTCGCCGCCATCGTCTTCAGGCCTGCGAGATTACGCGTCCCGCTATTGATCGCGGCCCAAGCGCGCGTGTTGTCGAGCATCGGCTCGTCGCGCACGCGCTCGAGGATCGCGGCCTCTGTCATCTCCGTCATGGCACCGCTCTAGGCGGTCGCGATCGATTGGTGAAGCCGGGACCCGGTCGCAGGAAATGGATTAGAAAGCGTAGACCAATCCGGCCCGGCTGATCTGGTCGGTCGTCACGCGGCCTTCCGGCGGCATGCTTTCATACTGGACGTTATAGGAAAACTGCGCAGATAGCGGGCCCAGCACCTTGGCGTTGAGCGCGGTCGTGCCGGTGACGGTCGAATTGTAGCGCTCGACATAGGCCGAGGCGTTCTGTGTCAACTGAAGGCCTTTGGAGAGCTTCAACGCGAAATCAACACTGCCGCGGGCGGCGAGGCTGCGTTCGGTCTCACCGTCGGTGAAGCTGGTTGCACGATAGGCCGGCCCGAGTTCGAGGTCGAGCTTCAGCCTGCTGCCCTTGAGCGCGCTGTAGCCCGCACCGGTCGATACCGAATAGCGCGTGGTATAGCCGAGGAAGCGGTCGCTTTCGAACTGCGCCGATCCGTAGACGTACGATCGATCGTCGACTTTCCAATTGGGCTCCCACGCAGCCAGATAATGCTCGCGCGACGTGACGCCCAGGCTGCGTTGATAATCGAGCTGGGCCTTGAATTTCTGACGCCAATCGAGCCCATCGCGGGTCAGCGCAAGCGAAGCCGAGATGCCCTGGCTATTGCTGTTGCCGGTGGAGATGTACCCGCCAAGCTCGGCACGCCCCGACCATAGATCGAAGAAGCTGGCATCCTGGAGCTTGGCGGTCTTTTCCTCGGTGCGCTTTCTTTTCCAGTCATTGACCAGCTTGGCGATCGCGTCCTTGCTGTCGGGAGCGGCATTGCCGGCATATTTGACGATCGTCGCGATTTCGCTCTCGTTCCCCGATGCGATCGCCGCATCGACCATCGTCTTGATCTGCGGGGGAATCGATCCCGGATCGGTGTTGGCGAGCAGAATCGGCGCTGCTGTGGCGAGAAGCAGGGGGAGGCGCATGGCGCGGGCCATAATACAGCAATCCTGCCATTAAAACCGTTACGCGACGATCCGTTGACGGATTGTTGCGAGACGGTCTCTAGCGCTTCAGATAGGGCGAGAATGCGGCAATCACGTCCTCGTACAGCTTGCGTTTGAATGGCACGATCAGCGCGGGAAGCTCGTGCGGGTCGACCCAGCGCCAGGTGCTGAATTCGGGATGGTCGGTGGCGAGGTTGATATCGAGATCCTCGCCGAGGAAGCGATAGAGGAACCAGGTTTGGCGTTGCCCGCGCCATTTGCCTTTCCACACCTTCCCGATCAGATCGTCGGGCAGATCGTAATGGAAGTCGCCAAGCGCCTGGGCGATCAGTTCGACCTTGTCGTGTCCGACGCCGATCTCCTCGCCGAGTTCGCGTATCGCCGCCTGGCCGGCGGTCTCGCCGGGATCGATCCCGCCTTGCGGCATCTGCCAGGCTTCCATCGTGGTATCGATGCGCTGGCCCGCGAACGCCAGGCCATCGCGGTTCAGCAGCATGACACCTGCGCAGGGGCGGTAGGGGAGGTTGGTCTTTGCGGTCATCAATTCCTCCCCGGAACGGGGAGGGGGACCATCGCGTCAGCGATGGTGGAGGGGCCCCACGACTCACGAGCAACAAGCAGGGAGGCTAGGGCATCGAGGGCCCCCTCCACCACGCGGCTAGCGGCGCGCGGTCCTCCTCCCCGTGCCGGGGAGGAATTGCTCACCGCACGGCTTCGATCATTCATTCCGCCGCCTGCGCCATGACGCGATCGCCTTCGGCTTCCGTGATTATATCCTTTAACGCCGCGAATGCGCCCATCACGTCGCCAACGCTTGACGGAATCGCTTTCCGCAGGGTGATGAAGCCGTGGATATTGCCCTTGGCCTCGCGGAACACCACGGGCACGCCGGCCAGCGCCAGCGCGGCGGCATAAGCGCGGCCCTGGTCGCGGATCGGGTCGAGGCTGGCCGTCACCACCACCGCGGGCGGCATGCCAGCCAGATCACCGAGCAACGGCGAGCTGCGGATATGGTCGGCCTCGCTCTTATACGCCGCCATGAACCATTCCATACTGTCCCGCGTAAGCAGATAGCCGTCCGAGAATTGGGCGTAGGACGGATATTCCTTGCTGGCGTCGGTCGCCGGATAGAAGGGCAATTGGGCGATCACCGGCACTTTGGCGGGCTGGTCGCGCAGCGCCGCGGCAGCGACGATGGTGAGATTGCCGCCGGCGCTGTCGCCAGACAAGATCAGCGAGGTGACCGAACGGCCGAGCTCGGCGGGGCTGTCTGCGACCCAGCGCGCCGCCGCTTCGCAATCGTCCGGCGCGGCGGGCCAAGCGAATTCGGGCGCGAGGCGATAGTCGACCGCTATCACCGGCAAGTCGAGCACGCGCGCCATCTCGGCAGTGAAGCTGCCATGGCTCTCGAGATCGCCGATCACGAACCCGCCGCCATGGAAGAAGACCACCGCCGGGCCGGGCTCGCGGCTGGCGCGCGGGTCATAGAGGCGTGCCGGAATATCGCCGGCCGGGCCGGGAATGGAGAGATCGAGCAGTGTACCAAGCTCGCCCACGGGCGGATCGCCGAGATCCTTCATCGCCAGGAACATCTGGCGCGCGGTCGGCGCGTCGAGCTCGTGCATTTTCGGCCCGGGCATATTGTTGAGAAAATCGAGGAATCCGCGAACGTCTGGGCGGACGAAGGGCTCGGTCATTCAGATTTTCCTCTCACTGGTCTTGGGCGATTTCAGTCCTTAACTAAAACCGATGATCGCCGTCGTCCATCACCCCGACTATGTAGCGCCGGGTCAGCCCAAATCGGGTTATCAGTGGAACAAGAACGGCGCGATCCGGGACTTGCTCCGTGAGGTCGGCGACGCAATCGCCTGGTTCGAGCCGGATGCGATGCCGCGCCGCTGGATCGAGGCGGCGCACGACCCCGATTACGTCGCCGAGGTGATCGAAGCGCGCGTACCACGCGCCAAGGAGCGGCGGATCGGCTTTCCGGTCAACACGACCGTCGCGCGTCGCGCGCAGATCGTGCCGGGCGGCACCTATCTCGCCGCGCGGCTCGCACTCGAACGCGGGTTCGCCGCCAATAGCGCGGGCGGCAGCCATCATGCGCTGGCGGATACCGGCGCGGGCTATTGCGTGTTCAACGATCTCGCCATTGCGGCGATCCGGCTGGCGGAGGAGGGGTTTCGCCTGCTGATCGTCGATTGCGACGTGCATCAGGGTGATGGCACCGCCGCGTTGACCGCCGGTCATCCGGACATCGCGACCTATTCGATCCACGCCGAGAAGAATTTCCCGGCTCGCAAGGCGCGCTCGACGCTCGACGTGGCACTCGCTGACGGCATGGGGGACGATGCCTATCTGGCGGCGCTGGAAGAGACGCTAGCGCCGATGCTCGATGCCGAGCGGCCAGATCTGATCCTCTATCAGGCCGGTGTCGATCCGTTCGGCGGCGACCGGCTCGGCCGGCTCGACCTGAGCGACGAGGGGCTGGCGCGCCGCGAACGGCTGGTCGCGCGACTGGCGATCGAACGCGGTCTGCCGCTCGCGAGCACGGTCGGTGGCGGCTATGGTGACGATGTGCTGGCCATCGCGCGACGTCATGTCGCCGCGATCCTCACCTTGGGCGAGACCTTTGCTGGCGCGGCTTCCAGGCGCCGCTAACCGCGCATTTCGTTTCAGCTGTGCAGTAAAGAACGGTTTTCACGGAAGCGTAACCGATCTACGTTGGTCATAAGGGGTCCCCGCGCCTAGAGAGACCTCCGAACACGACCGCAGGATTTAGTGCTGACATGGCGACCGCCGTCCACGAAGTGACGCCCACCGAGGCGTCGGCCCACCCACAAGCAGAATCGATTGTTGTCCGTTTCGCCGGGGATTCCGGCGATGGCATGCAGCTGACCGGGGGGCAGTTCACGCTGTCCACCGCGCTGGCCGGCAACGATCTGTCCACTTTCCCCGATTTCCCGGCCGAGATCCGCGCGCCGCTAGGCACGCTGTTCGGTGTGTCGGCGTTCCAGATCAATTTCGGCTCGACCTCGATCGAGACCGCGGGCGACGCGCTCGACGTGCTGGTGGCGATGAACCCGGCGGCGCTCAAAACCAACGTCAACGAGCTCAAGGCCGGCGGGTTGATCATCGCCGACACTGGCGAGTTCACCGAGCGCAATCTTGCCAAGGCGAAGTACGAGTCCAACCCGATCGACGATGGCAGCCTCGCCAAATGGCAAGTGCTGGCGTTCGACATTTCGGCGCTGACGGTCGCGGCGGTGAAGCCGTTCGGGCTCGGCAACAAGGAAGCGTTGCGCTGCAAGAACATGTGGACCCTGGGGCTCGCGCTCTGGATGTTCGACCGTGATCGCCAGCCGTTGGTCGACTGGCTGAAGGCCAAATTCGCCAAGGCGCCGGCATTGGCAGAGGCAAATATCGCCGCGCTCAACGCCGGGCATGCTTATGGCGAGACCGCCGAGATTTCGGGCCCGCTCAAGCAGCATCATGTCCCTGCCGCCCCCGCCGAACCAGGCCTGTACCGCACCGTGACGGGTGCCGAAGCGATCTCGATGGGGCTCGTCGCGGGTGCGCAATTGGCGAATATCCCGATGTTCTTCGGCGGCTACCCGATCACACCTGCCTCGGCGATCCTGCATCACCTCAGCCGGCTCAAGGAGTTCGGCATCACCACCTTCCAAGCGGAGGATGAGATCGCCGCGATCGCAAGCGCGATCGGCGCCTCCTATGCCGGTCAGCTTGGCGTCACGTCGTCGTCAGGGCCGGGTATCGCGCTCAAGGGCGAGGCGATGGGACTCGCGATCATGACCGAGCTGCCGCTGGTGATCATCAATTCGCAGCGCGGCGGGCCATCGACCGGACTGCCGACCAAGACCGAGCAATCGGATCTTTATCAGGCGGTTTATGGCCGCAACGGCGACGCGCCGATGCCGGTGATCGCGGCACGCAGCCCGTCGGACGCGTTCGAGGTCGCGATCGAGGCGGTGCGCATCGCCACGCAATATATGACGCCGGTCATGGTGCTGACCGACGGCTATATCGCCAATGCCGCCGAGCCGTGGAAAGTGCCCGAGGTCAGCGATTATGCGCCGTTCCCGGTCCACTATCTCGACACGGTGCCGGAGGGCGGATTCCAGGCCTATGCCCGCGACGAGAAGCTCGCGCGCCCCTGGGTCAAGCCGGGCACGCCGGGACTGCTTCACCGCATCGGCGGGATCGAGAAACAGCAGGGCACCGGTAATATCGATTACGGTCCCGCCAACCATCAGGCGATGACCGATATCCGCAAGGCCAAGGTCGACGGGATCAATATCCCCGACCAGGCGATCGAGCTCGGCGATCCGGGCGGCAAGCTGGTCGTGGTCGGCTGGGGTTCGACCTTCGGCCCGATCCACCAGGCGGTGAGGCGCGCGCGCCGCAAGGGGCTCGACGTCAGCCATATCCATCTGCGTCATATCTGGCCGATGCCCGGCAATCTTGGCGCGTTGCTCAAGGGTTACGAGAAGATCCTCGTACCAGAGATGAACACCGGCCAGCTCAAGACGGTGCTGCGCGACCAATATCTGGTCGATGCCAAGCCCCTCAACAAAGTGTCGGGCCAGCCTTTCCGCATCGCGGAGATCGAGGCGGCGATCGAAGGAATTCTCGCATGAACGACATGACGCCTGCGGTGGTGAAGAGCACCCCCAAGGATTGGGAAACCGACCAGGAAGTGCGCTGGTGTCCGGGTTGCGGCGACTATGCGATCCTGAAGGCAGTGCAACGGACCATGCCGGAAATCGGCGCGCGGCCCGAAAACACCGTGTTCGTCAGCGGCATCGGCTGCTCGTCGCGCTTTCCCTATTACATGGAAACCTATGGCTTCCACACCATCCACGGGCGTGCGCCGGCGGTGGCGACCGGGGTTAAGCTCGCCAATCCCGAGCTCGACGTGTGGATCATCACCGGCGACGGCGACGCGTTGTCGATCGGCGGCAACCATACAATGCACCTGCTCAGGCGTAACCTGAATTGCCAGGTGCTGCTGTTCAACAACGAGATTTACGGCCTGACCAAGGGTCAATATTCGCCGACCAGCCGTGTCGGGACGCGCAGCCCCTCGACTCCGTTCGGCTCGGTCGATCGCCCGGCGCAACCCTGCGCCTTCGCCCTGGGATCGGGCGCGCGGTTCGTCGCGCGCGGGATCGACGTGCACAAGAACCTGCCGTCGGTGTTCAAGGCGGCCTATGCGCACCAGGGCGCGGCGTTCGTCGAGATCTTCCAGAATTGCATCGTCTATAATGACGACGTGTTCGCCTCGTTCACCGAAAAGGCCAATGCCTCGGGCAACCAATTGTGGGTCGAGCACGGCCAGCCATTGCTGTTCGCCGGCGGGACCAAGGGCCTGACGATGGATATCGACCGGTTGGTGCTCAAGGTGGTCGATGTCGTCGATGGCGACTGGCAAGGCGCGCACGTCGCGGTGCACGACCAGACCAATCGCGGCTTGGCGCATATGCTGGTCGAAATGCCGTTCGGGCCGTTCCCGATGGCGCTCGGTGTCCTCTACGACGATCCCGCCCCGACCTTCGACAGCGCGGTCATCGCGCAGAACAAGCACGCCAGCGAGGGCAAGAAGCCCGATTTGCAAAAGCTGCTTAGCCAGGGACAGACCTGGCAGGTCGAGAAAGAACCGCGACCGGAGTGATTTGTTGATTCACGCGGAGGCGCGGAGGCGCGAAGAGGTTTGCGGGCCGCGCACTTCTAGTTTGCCATTCCGGCGCAGGGCTAGAAAGATGGCGTTGTAGCGTCATGCCACGCTGGGAAACTCACTTCGCGCCTCCGCGCCTCCGTGTGAACAACTATATCCTGACTTCGCCGGCATGACCGCGCCAACCATCATCTGGCTTCGCCAGGACCTCAGGCTTGCCGATCAGCCGGCGCTGGCCGCGGCGATACACGACGGACCGGTCGTTCCGGTCTACGTGCTCGACGACGAGACGCCCAAGCATCGCAAAATGGGTGCCGCCTCACGCTGGTGGTTGCATCACAGTTTGAAGATGCTCGACCAATCACTGCGCGAGATGGGATCGCGGCTGATCCTGCGACGCGGGAAATGCGATGAGGAGCTGGCCAAGGTCGCGCAAGAGGTCGGCGCCGGCACCGTTCACGCTATTCGCCATTACGAGCCATGGTGGCGCAACGCCGAGCGCGCGGTGGCGCGGCAGCTCGATCTCGTCTGCCACAACGGCAATTATCTCGCGCCGCCCGGATCGATCACGAGCGGGAGCGGCGCGCCTTACAAGATCTACACGCCGTTCTGGCGCGCGTTGCGTGACGTCATGCCGCCGCCACATCCGCTGCACCGGCCTGACGAAATTCCGGCGCCTGCCTCCTGGCCGGCAAGCGATGACCTAGTCGATTGGCATCTGCTGCCGACCAAGCCCGATTGGGCAACGGGTTTTGCGAAGGAATGGACACCGGGCGAGGCGGGCGCGCATGACCGGGTCGACGATTTCGTCGATGACGTCGCGCGCTACGACGACACGCGCAACCTGCCGTCGATTGAGGGCAGTTCGCGCTTGTCGCCGCATCTCCATTTCGGCGAGGTGTCGCCAGGCTATGTCTGGCATCGCATGGCAGGGAGGGGTGGCTCGACCCAGGTCTTCCTAAGCGAGCTTGCCTGGCGCGATTATGCCCAGAACGTGATTCTGCAATTGCCCGATTATGGTGCCAAGAACGGTCGTGAGCGTTTCGATGATCTTCCCTGGCGCTCGGGGAGGGCGGCCAAGGACGATTTGCGGGCATGGCAGCGCGGCGAGACCGGCTATCCGATCGTGGATGCCGGCATGCGCCAGCTCTGGGCGACCGGCTGGATGCACAATCGCGTGCGGATGATCGCGGCGTCGTTCCTGATCAAGCACCTGCTGATCGACTGGCGAGAAGGCGAGCGCTGGTTTTGGGACACGCTGGTCGACGCCGATTACGGCAACAATTCGGTCAACTGGCAATGGGTCGCCGGTACCGGCATCGACGCCAATATGTGGGGGCGGATCATGGCGCCGCTCGCGCAATCGGAGAAGTTCGACGCGGGCGCCTATATCCGCGAATGGGTGCCCGAATTGACCGGCATCCCCGATCCCGTTGTCCACGATCCCCAAGCGGCGGGCTGCCGTCCCAACGGCTATCCCCCAAAGCTAATCGGTCATCGCGAGGCGCGCGATCGGGCCTTGGCGGCGGGAAAAAAGGTGCGATGATCTGCCCGAATCGCTTGGCGAACCGCGCATGACGTGCTTTGAGATAGCCTATGGATGCGCCGACAATTGACCGGGGGCAGCGCAGCCGCAGGGAACCGTTCTCTTTGATCGGGCGGCCCTTGCTAGCGCATATCGACAAGTGCCTCGATCAGGGCGCTATCACCGTTTCGCTGCCCGAAGGCGGGGCGCCCACGCGGCTTGGCGGCCGCAGGCCAGGCCCCGAGGCGGTCGTCATCCTCACGAGCTGGCGGGCGCTATGGCGGCTGGTGACCGGCGGGTCGTCGGGCTGGTACGAGGCTTGGGCGGCCGGCGAATGGGAAAGCCCCGACCCGGTGGCGCTATTCGAGGTCTTTTCGCTCAATCGCCATGGCCTTGCCGGCACAGGGCGCGCGCACGGCCTGTCGCGGCTGCTTCGCCGGCTGTGGCACAAGGCACATCGCAACGATCGCGCTGGCGCGCGGCGGAACATCCACGAGCATTACGATCTGGGCAACGAGTTCTACGCATTGTGGCTCGACCCGACGATGACCTATTCGAGCGCGATGTTCGACGCGCCTGGCCAAAGCCTCGAGAACGCACAACACGTCAAGCTCAAGGCCATTCTCGATCGCACCGCGACCAATCCCGGCGACCGCATCCTCGAGATCGGGTGCGGCTGGGGATCGTTCGCCGAGACCGCGGCGAAAGCGGGCATCGGCGTTCACGGCATCACGCTGTCAACCGAGCAGAAGACCTATGCCGAAGCGCGGATGGCGCGGCAGGGGCTCGACGGGGTCGAGGTCGAACTGATCGACTATCGCGACGTCAGCGGAACGTTCGACGGTGTCGCGAGCATAGAGATGGTCGAGGCGGTCGGCGAGGAATATTGGCCCGACTATCTCGCCGCAATCGCGCGTGCGCTGAAGGCGGGGGGACGTGCCGCCATCCAATATATCGCGATCGATGATGCGATGTACGAAGGCTATGCCCGCAACGTCGATTTCATCCAGCGCTACGTCTTTCCGGGCGGGATGCTGTTGTCCGAAAGCCGGTTCCGCGCTTTGGCGGAGAAACTAGGGCTGGCGTGGCGTGACCGCCATGCTTTCGGGCTGGATTATGCCGAGACCTTGAAGCGCTGGCGCGAGGCCTTCGACGCAGTTGTCGCGGCGGGCAAATTGCCAGAAAGGTTCGACAAGCATTTCATCGGCTTGTGGCGTTTTTATTTAATGTACTGTGAGGGTGGATTTCGCGGCGGGGGCATCGACGTGGCGCAGGTGACGCTGGTCAAGGAGGGGTGATGAAAAGGTCTCGCGTCCTCGCGTCCGCCATTGAGAGCTGAGGTTGGGATGAAGACAGCCACCACTACACCGTCACCCCGGCCTTGTGCCGGGGTCTGCCGGGCAGCACCTCATGGCGCCAGAGGTGGAAGGCCGAGCCCAACCGCAAGGTCATTCCAGGTCGGATTGAGCTCTTCGATTAGATTATATTTATATTCGCGTCGCCACCGTTTGATTTGTTTCTCGCGCTTGATGACAGCCTCCATCGTATCGTCAGTCAGATACCAGACCAGTCGATAGATGCCGTAACGTTTGGTGAAGCCGTCGAACGCGCCTTCGCGATGATGTATAATCCGCCCGACGAGGTTTGAGGTCACGCCCGTGTAGAGCGTGCTGTGATAAGCCTTCGCCAGAAGGTAGACGCAGGGTGTTCGCTCGATCTGCACCGGCATAGATTGCCGCTCGGCGGACCCCGGCACAAGGCCGGGGTGACGGTGTTGGAAGGGGTATTTTGTCCGAATTTTGAAGGCGGTGGTCAGTCGACCCGCTCGATATGCCCAGACGTGAAGTCGCTCGCGACAAGCTCCACGATCTTGCCCGCCACCACCTCTGGCAGCTTGACGCTGGCTGGATCCTCACCAGGATAGGCCCGCTCGCGCATCGCGGTTCGGGTGGCGCCGGGGTCGAGCAGGGCGACGCGGATGTTGCTGATCCCCTCGACTTCCTCGCCATAAGCCTGGAGCAAGGTCTCGAACGCCGCCTTGGACGCACCGTATGCGCCCCAGAAGGCGCGCGGCTGGCGGCCCACCTTCGACGTGATCCCGATTACGCGCGCACGCTCCGATTTGCGCAGTGGCGCGTCGAACGCGGCGAGCAATGCCTGTTGCGCGCTGACGTTGAGCGTCATCACCTTGGCGAATTCCTTGGCGTCGATCGCTTGCACGGCCGACAGCGAACCGAGGGTCGCGGCATTGAGCACGAGAATGTCGAGCGTGCCCCAGCGTTCCGCAACCGCGCTTGCCAGGCGGGCGATGCTGTCGGTCTCGATCAGGTCGAGCGGCGCGATCGTCGCGGTGCCGCCGGCGGCGTGGATCGCTTCCTCGACTTGTTCGAGCGCGCCGGGGGTCCGCGCGGTCAGGATCACGTGCGCGCCTTCCGCGGCGAGCGCCTTGGCGGTGGCGGCGCCGATCCCACGGCTCGCGCCGGTCACCAGCGCGAGCTGGCCGTCAAATCTTTTCGTCATGTTATTCCGCGGCTTCGGGGTGAAGAGCGAGTTGCTCGTCCATATGCGCGTCGCTGTAATCGGTCAGCACCGTCGGATAATCGCCGGTAAAGCAGGCGTCGCAATATTTGGGCGCGGGGCCGTTGCGCCCGGTCTCGCCCAGCGCTTTATACAGGCCGTCGATCGACACGAAGGCCAGGCTGTCCGCATGGATGAAGTCGGTCATGCCGGGCACCGAATAGCGCGACGCGAGCAGTTTCTCCCGCTCGGGCGTATCGACGCCGTAGAAGCAGGAATGCGTGGTCGGCGGAGAGGCGATGCGCATATGCACTTCACGCGCGCCAGCCTCGCGCATCATCTCGACGATCTTGAGGCTGGTGGTGCCGCGGACGATCGAATCGTCGACCAGGATGACCGACTTGTCCTTGATCAGCGCGCGGTTGGCATTGTGCTTGAGCTTCACGCCCAGGCGACGAACTTCGGCGCCCGGTTGGATGAAGGTGCGGCCGACATAATGCGACCGGATGATGCCGAGCTCGAACGGGATACCCGATTGCTGGGCGTAGCCGATCGCCGCGGGGACGCCCGAATCGGGCACCGGAATGACCAGATCGGCCTCGACCGGCGATTCGATCGCGAGCTGCGCGCCGATCGCTTTCCTGACGGAATAGACCGATTGGTCGCCGGCGATCGAATCGGGGCGCGAGAAATAGACCCATTCGAAGATGCACGGGCGCGGCGCGGTCTGGCCGAAAGGGCGCAGCGAGCGCAGCTTGCCGTCCTCGATGATGATCAGCTCGCCCGGATCGACCGAGCGGACGAATTCCGCCCCGACCACGTCGAGCGCCACTGTCTCCGACGCGAAAATGATCGACTCGCCCAATTTGCCCATCACCAGCGGGCGGATGCCGAGCGGGTCGCGGCACGCCATCATACCGGTCGGGGTCAATACGATCAGCGAATAGGCACCCTCGACGCGGCGCAAGGCGTCGACGAACTTGTCGAGCGGGTCGCGGTACGAGCTGGTCGCGACAAGGTGGATGATGACTTCGGTATCGCTGGTCGATTGGAAGATCGCGCCGCGCTGGACAAGGTCGTTGCGCAGCCGGAAGGCGTTGGAAATGTTGCCGTTATGTGCGACCGCGAAGCCGCCGCTGGCGAGTTCCGCATAAAGCGGCTGGACGTTCCTGAGTGCGGTTTCGCCGGTGGTCGAGTAGCGGACATGGCCGCAGGCGGTTTGCCCGCGCAGCCCGCCCATGATCTCGTCCTTGTCGAAATTGCCCGCGACATGTCCCATCGCGCGGTGGCTGTGGAAATGCTTGCCGTCCCAACTGGTGATGCCGGCGGCTTCCTGCCCGCGATGCTGGAGGGCATGGAGGCCCAGCGCAACGAGCGCGGCTGCGCCGTCCGCATCGGACACGCCGAAAATGCCGCACTCCTCGCGGAGCTTGTCGTCGTCGAAAGGATTCGTGGTCAGCATGGTGTCCGTACTCAGTGCGGACCCTAGGATCCGTGCTGCTGTGGCGCTCGGCCATATAGTGACGCCTGCCGGGTTTGTCGCGTATTTGTCATACGCCTTGTGCCGATTTTGTCGGATCGCGGCGCCGCGCTAGGGGAGGGGCATGACCGACTCGCGCGAAACCGGGCTGACGCTCGATCCGAAATGGGGTGCCGATGGGCTGATCACCGCATTGGTCACCGATGGCGATTCGGGCGAAGTATTGATGCTCGCGCATATGAACGCCGAGGCACTGGCGGCGACGGTCGACGGCGGCGAGGCGGTGTTCTGGTCGCGCAGCCGCGGCGAATTGTGGCGCAAGGGCGCGACGTCGGGGAACGTGATGCGGGTGCGCGACATCCGGATCGATTGCGACCAGGATGCGGTATGGCTGATCGTCGATCCGGCGGGGCCGGCGTGTCATACCGGCGAGCAATCGTGTTTTTATCGGCGGGTTACGAAGGATGGGCTGGAGCGACTGGAGTGAGCTTGGCCCTATCCGCCGTCACTTCGGCCTTATGCCGGGGTCTGTCGAGCAACAACCAACACCGTCGCGAGTGGAGACGCGGATCCCGGCACAGGGCCGGGATGATGGTTTTGCTTGTAGCGCTGTTGAGTGCGTGTTCCGCTAGCAAGCCGCTGCCACAGGCATCCTCAACTCCCACCAGTCTCGAAGCTGCCGCGATCGAAGCCGGTATCATCGCCGATCCCGCCAATACCGATCCCACCGGGCTCTACACGCGCGATCGCGACCGCATCTGCGTGGTGCCAAGCGCGACCGCGTTCCGCATCGGCATCTATGTCGATTACGGCGAGACCTATTATTGCAGCGGGCAGGGCGAGGCGACCCGCGCCGGCGAGACGCTGCATGTCGAACTCGCCAACGCTCCCGGCTGCGATTTCGACGCGAGGTTCGAGGGCGATCGCATTCTCTTCCCCGGTCGCTTGCCCGATGCCTGCCAGAAAGCATGCTCCTCGCGCGCGTCGCTGACAGGCCTCAACGTTGAACGGATGAGCGATTCGCCGTCCGAGGCCGGGGCCTTGCGCGACGGCAAGGGCAGGATGCTCTGCGCGCCCGGCAAATGACCGCACGACCCCTTTGACGTTAACGTCAAGCGGGAGTAAAAAGGGTCATGCCCTGGGTCCCGTCCTATGCCCCGATCGAGCCGCTCCACGACCGGCATAGCTTCACCATTTCCGATCTGTCCGCCGAATTCGGCGTCACGGCGCGCGCGCTGCGTTTCTATGAGGATGAAGGGCTGATCTCGCCCGAGCGGCGCGGCACCCAGCGCATCTATTCGCATCGCGATCGCGCCCGGCTGGCCTGGATCCTGCGCGGCAAGCGGGTCGGCTTTTCGCTGATCGAGATCCGCGAACTGATCGATTTGTACGACGTCGGCGACGGCCGCCGCACCCAGCGCGAGCGCACGATCGACCGCTGCAGGGACCGGGTTGGCCTGCTCCACCAGCAAAAGCGCGACATCGACGCCGCCATCGCCGAACTCAACGACTTCATCGCGCTGCTCGAACAAGGCTCGCGCGCCGATCATCAGAAGGACTGACCATGCCGCAATACACGCCCCCGGTGCGCGATACGCGCTTCGTGCTCGATCATGTGCTCGGGATTGAGCGCTACGCCAATTTACCGGGGTTCGAGAACGCGACGCCCGAGACGGTCGACGCGGTGCTCGAAGAAGGTGGGCGGTTCGTTGCCGAGGTACTGTTCCCGCTCAACCAGTCGGGCGATCTCGAGGGCTGTACTCGCCACGACGACGGCAGCGTGACGACGCCCAAGGGGTTCAAGGAAGCCTATCAGCAGTTCGTTGAATCGGGCTGGGGCACGCTTAGCGCTCCGGCGGCGTTCGGCGGGCAGGAAATGCCGCATGTCGTGTCCACCGCGTTTCAGGAGTTCATGATCTCGTCGAATATGGCATTCGCCATGTATCCCGGTCTGACTCATGGCGCGATCGCTGCTCTCCTGACCAAGGGAAGCCCCGAGCAGCAGCAGAAATATCTGCCGAAGATGGTGTCAGGCGAGTGGGGCGCCACGATGAACCTCACCGAGCCGCAATGCGGTACCGATCTGGGGCTGATCCGCACCAAGGCGGAACCGCAGGCCGACGGCTCTTATGCGATCACCGGGACCAAGATCTTCATTTCCGGTGGCGAGCACGATCTGACCAGCAACATCATCCACCTGGTGCTGGCCAAGACGCCGGGCGCGCCTGACAGTTCGAAGGGCATTTCGCTGTTCGTGGTGCCGAAGATTCTCGTCAACGAGGATGGCTCGCTCGGCGAGCGTAATGCGGTCAGCTGTGGGTCGATCGAACACAAAATGGGTATTCACGGCAATTCGACCTGCGTGATGAATTATGACGGCGCGAAGAGCTGGCTGGTCGGCGACGAGATGAAGGGCCTGGCCGCGATGTTCATCATGATGAACGCCGCACGGCTGGGTGTTGGACTACAGGGCCTCGCCGTCGCCGAGACCGCCTATCAGAACGCCGTCCAATATGCGCATGATCGCCGTCAGGGCCGGGCGCTGACTGGCCCGGCCGAACCCGGCGAAAAGGCCGATCCGTTGTTCGTTCACGCCGACGTCCGTCGCATGCTGATGGACGCCAAGGCGCTGACCGAGGGTTTGCGCGCGCTCTGTCTATGGGGCGCGCTTCAGGTCGATCTCGAACATGCCGCGGTGGGCGAGGAGGAAAGGCTGCTCGCCGCCGATCTGGTCGGGCTGTTGACCCCGGTGATCAAGGGCTATGGCACCGACAAGGGTTACGACATCGCGACCAACGCGCAGCAGGTCTATGGCGGGCACGGCTACATCCGCGAATGGGGGATGGAGCAATATGTCCGCGATGCCCGCATCGCGATGATCTACGAAGGCACCAACGGCGTGCAGGCGATGGACCTGGTTGGCCGCAAGCTCGCCGCCAATGGTGGTCGTGCGGTGCAGACGCTGTTCAGGGTGGTTGGCGAGGAAGTCGCGGCAGCGAAGAGCGATCCGGCAACCGCCGATTTCGCGGCGCGACTGGAAAAGGCCAATGGCGAACTCCAGGCCGCAACGATGTGGTTCCTGCAGAACGGCATGACCAACCCCAACAATGTCGGCGCGGGTGCGCACAGCTACATGCATCTGATGGGCATCGTCGCAGTCGGCCTGATGTGGTTGCGGATGGCGGCAGCAGCGGTGAAGCTGAAGGCGGCGGGGGAAGGCCCAGATCAGTTTGGGGCCGCGTTCCTCGACGCCAAGCTGACGACCGCGCGTTATTATGCCGAGCGCATCATGCCCGACGCCGGCGCGTTGCGGCGCAAGATCGAAAGCGGGGCCGAGGCGCTGATGGCCTTGCCGCCGGAGATGTTCGCTGCGGCTTGAGCGGCCGCCGTGGGGCTAATCAGACCGGTCGGTCCCAGCGCAGCGTAAGCGCCGAATAAGGCGGAACCGTCGGCAGGGACGCGCTGTTCTGCGCGATCGGTTCGATCCGGGTATGCGCCTTGTCGTCGAATGCAGGCGCCGAAAGCAGGCGTCCGGAACTCGGCATGGTCGAGAGGCCCAGCATGTCGGCGAGCCGGATCGCAAGAGGCGTGTCGGACTTGTTGACGATCGCCAGCAGCCGCGTTCCGCCGCTTTCGGCCAGATAGGCGGTCGCATTCAGCGCTTCGGCGATCGGGCAAGCTCGTAGGCGCTTGCCCAGGAACGGCGCGAACGACGCCATGCCGTAATGCAGCGGGGCGCAGCTCTTGGCCCGACGGGCTCGATGCGATCGGCGTATAGAGGCCTTCGCCGCCACCATGCAGATTGATGCCGAGATAGCCCGCGCTCGCGGTCTGCAAAGCGTAATCATATCCCCAGAGCGCCGACGCGAAAGCGTCGCTGACGCCCGCCTTGCCGCCGCCGAAGCAGGAATTACCTTCCGTCATACGGAACCGCATCCCTGTCCGCGTCGCGATCTGTTTTACCGCTGCCATCTCCTGCGCCAGCTTATCATTGCCGTTGGTGAGAAGCTTTCGGGCATCCATCCGAGGGTCCGAAGCCGGTCCCATGCCGTAATAATGGGCGCTGCAGAATAGCGCATCGCCACGCGCAAGCTCCGCGAACCGCGCCAGCCACTCAAGATTGATCGCCACGTCCGGGCCGGCAAAGGGCGCGTTCGGAACCCGCGCGCGGATTGCCCGGACAAAGGACCGATACTCGTCCCAATAAATGTCCAAGGAATAATCCTTGCTGCGCAGAAGGGGATTGCCGGCCCAGAAATCGGCCTCATTGCCCAGCTGGAAGCACAGCAGACGCTGGCCGAGAATGCGATGGACATGGTCGGCTTCGTCGACGGCGCGCACAATCGTGCCGGAGCCAAAATTGAGACCGTAAATGCATTGCCAACCGGTCGCGTCGAGAAATCCCCTCAGCGCCCACAGCGTTTTGGGTGTGATCGCGCCAGCGAAGGGACGCGCGAGCGGCGGATCGAGCAGCTTCCATTCCCAATTGCCTTGAGCGGCGATCGCAGCTTCCTCCTTCACGCTACCGAAATCGACACCGGGTCGCCGCCACCGGCTATAGGCGCTAAGCGAACCGCCAAAACGTAGCACGCCGTGCGGTGCGATCCCGCGGAATGCGTCGATCAGCGCGCCGTTACCGGGCGCGAAAAATGCACTGTTGTAGAGCTGTGGTGTCTCGTAGCTCAGGCCGAGGAAATCCTCCGGGACCGTTACACCCTCGAACCCGGGCGCGCCGATGGTGATTGTCGATTGCTGCGCTGCCCATCCCCGCACAGGGAGCGCTAACATTCCGGTCATCGCGACAAAGGATCGCCGATCGAATTTCGCCTGCAACTAAGGTGTCCATGTCCGCCAGGGAGATGAGCCCATGGGCAGCATAGTCAGCGCGACTTGTCCAGCGATCGCTTGCGGTTGCGGGTGCGTTTCGTCTGTTCAACCCTCGACCCCACGCGAGAGAAGGTAGTTCGCTAGCGGACCCGTTGCTCGACCAGAAGTGCGGTGCGGAAATGCGGGCGTATCAGCAACAGCAGCCATGGCGAGGGACGGTCGAGAAAGGCGATCTCGCGATAACCGGGATCATGCGGGAACGGCGCAGAGCCGTCGAACATCGCGCTGCTGATCTGGCGGAAACGATATCCGCCCACCATCGGTTCGACCGTGGTCAATTTGCCGGCCATACCCAGCCGCGCCAGCGGATAGGATGCTCTACCGACGATATGATCCTCTGCACTATATTGTCCGGGATGCGCAGCCATATAGGGCACGACAAGCTTAGCTTGCCAGCCTTGGTCGGGCGCGACCGCGATGGTTACGCCTCCGCCCAGCAGCACCAGGCCGAGCAAGATCGATACGCGCCGTCGCAGCCTGGGGATCGCGAGCGCCGCGTCGAGATAGAGCGCGAAGCCGATCGTCGCGGCGGCTATTACGAACAGATAATAGCGTGGCTGGGGCCTGAGCGTGAACACCCAGGTGACGATCACATAGCTGGCGACGGCGAGCAGCAATAGCAACAGGGTCGATATCGGGGGCCGGGGAATCGCTCGATCGCGAAAGAACGGCAGCGCGCTCAAGGCCCATCCCAGGACGACGAAGCCGAACGCCGGATCGATCAGGAAGTCGCCCAGCGGATTGATCGCCCAATGCAGGCGGGTCGGCCCCGCCGGGATCCAGCGGCTGGCCAGATCGGGGTTGAAGAACGGACTGCCATTATAGGTCTTGCCGACCATATGATCGCTGGCGATGAGGACGTGATGCTTGTCGACGTGCAGGCGATAGAGCGGATCGCCCGTCATCGCCCATAACCAGGCATTGTCGACCAGCAGCGGCAAAGCGACGCCGAGGGCGAGCAAGAGATAGGCACGGCGCGGCATTGCCGGGTCACGCAGGAACGCCCAAATATAGAACAACAGCACGAACGCCGCCGTCTCTCGCGTCAGCACTGCGCAGCCAAGCATCAGGCCTGAGAGCATCGCCCAACCAAGCATGGAGCCGCCGGCCGAACGCCGAGCATTGAGGAACGCCCAGATCGATGTCGCGCCGAACGCGAGTTCGAGCATTTCGGGATAGCAACTGGTGCCCATGGCGTGGATCACGGGCGACAGGATCACCAGCACCAGCCAGAGCGCCGCTGCGCGTGGTCCAGCCAGTCGCAATATCGTCGACACCGTGACGCCAACGAACAACGCGTAGAACAATTGTGGCACAAGCAGTAGCGAGTCGATCGACGGGCCGAATAACTGGAAGATGCCGGTGATCGATAGGATCAGCGGGTGACGCAGAGCCCAATGCGAAGTGCCGATCTGCGGGCCGTGCGCGTACCAGCTTAGTGCAATGTCGAGATATTGCTGATCGTCGCTCGGACCGCCGGCGAACCCGGCCGGACGATAGAATAACGATAATTCGGCCAGAACGATGGCGAAGGCAATGAACAGAGCCGCATAGCTTCGATCGGCTTTTATCGGCCGCACGCGAAACGATTCTATGGTCGACGTTAGATCATGCATTCCCAATGGGCCCTGACATAAGCAACTTGCGCCCACGGCGATGCCTGCTCCATCGCCGCGTCGTTCATGACGCCCCAACAGGAATGACGTAGCGGATCGCGTCCAACATCATTCTCGGGGTGAAATGGCTGGGAGGTGCTCGATGTTCCGGGCGAGGGGCCAGCCGCCGCGCGTTCATCGATAAGCGAGGCGATTCAATGCGCGGCCGCGATCGGGCAGCACTGGCGAGGGTAAGGGTTAGGGCCGCTCGGGAAGCGAGGCGGTCGGGCGTGGTGCCGGCGTCGCGGCCGCTTTGGGCGCCGGAGCAGCATCGGTCGGCTTGCGGCGGACACCGTTCAACCCATCAGGCACGGTCGCCGCAGTCGGTTTCACCGAGAAGGTCATGGTCGACGGCGCCGCGCCCGGCTTGCCCGGCGTCGTGCCGGTCACTGGCGGCGGGGTGAGAGGGCGCGTGCCCGGCGCTGGCGCCGTCGTCTGCGGCAAGCCCAGCACCTGCAGCTTCATGCACTCGCCCTTGGACGCGCGCTTGAATTGCGCGCAGTTCCACAACGCCTTTTCATAGCCGTGCGCCTTGTCGCGCAGATAGCTGAACGACATCGTCGCGATCTGCGCCTGACCAAGCGGCAAATTGGCCGGGGTGTGCGCCTTGTCGGTCCACGCCATCAGCTTGCAATAATCGCGCGCGCCGCACGCCTTGGTCGCCACCGCCGGAAAGGAATCCGCACCGGCGCGGGCATCAAGCGTGACGAGGAAGCTGTTGGGATCGATCGACAAGGGCGAGCCGGTCGCTTCGCCGACGGTCGGGGCGCCTTCTATCTCGGCGGGATTGACGTTGGCGACATCGACCTCGCCGACATGCGCGCTCGATAGGCCGCCCAAGGCGGCGATGTTCGGCTCGGATCCCGAAACCGTCTTGAGGAAGGCAGCGGGCGTTCCCCACCAGCCAGTCCAGCGGAAGAACAGATGCGTCTTGACCGCCGCGATCTTGTCGAGGCTCGCGCTCCAATAGGGCACGACCCAATCGGTGTGGTAATGCGTTGCGTAGCCGACCTTGGCGTAAACCGAGCCGTTCAATGCCGCGATAGCCACGTCGCGCGCGCGCTTCCAGGCTGCAGGGCTGGGGCGCCAGCGGGTCAGCGCGCCGTCGCATGAAAAACTGAACTGACACCCGGTGCTGCGGTCAGATCCCTGGAACACCACGCCGCACACCGATTTGGGGAAGGCCGGATGGCGGACGCGGTTGAGTACAACCTGCGCCACCGCGCGTTCGCCCTCGGTATCGTCGCCCGCTTCGTAGAGTTGGGCGACGGCCAGACAATCGACCGCGCGCAGCCGTGCATCGGTCGAACCGGAAAAGATGAACGGGCGGGCGGCGGGATTGGGCAATGCCGAGAAGGGGACGTTGGCGTTGAACGCCTTGGCGTCATTGGGATCGACCGACTGGAACTGGACGGGCTCGACCGGCGGCAATTCGGTCGGGGGGACGACGCGCTGCGGCAAGACAGTCACGCCTTTCGGAACCGGGCGCACGTGTGGCATCATCGTGACGATCGCGACCGGAACCGCGACCAGCAGGATCGCCACCACGCCCAGGGTCAGGCGCAGCGCGAGCGAGGGGGAACGGGTCGGCGAATCGATCAAATTTCTACCTGTGGAGGAGGCGCGCACGCACCTGCGCGAAACCGCGCGGGCGCAGGCCTTTAGCGCAAAGCGTTCGCTGCCAAAACCCCGAAGGCCGGATTTGTTCCCCCGAAACGGGTCTTTCTTGCTCCAAACCGCTCAGCTTTCGGGCAGGAAATCCGGCACCGACAGATAGCGTTCGCCGGTGTCGTAATTGAACCCGAGCACGCGCGTGCCGGCGGGAAGGTCGGGCAGTTTCTGCAGGATCGCGGCGAGCGTCGCGCCCGAACTGATCCCGACCAGCATGCCTTCCTCCCGCGCCGCGCGGCGCGCCATGTCCTTGGCGACACCAGCATCCACTTTGATCACACCGTCGAGTGCCTGGGTATGGAGATTGGCAGGGATGAAGCCCGCGCCGATCCCCTGGATCGGGTGCGGTCCCGGCTGACCGCCCGAAATGACCGGCGAGGCGTCGGGTTCGACCGCATAGACTTTGAGGTTCGGCCAGCTCTTTTTCAGCGTCTCGGCGACGCCGGTAATGTGTCCGCCGGTACCGACCCCGGTGATCAGCACATCGATCGGCGAATCGGCGAAATCGTTGAGGATTTCCTGGGCTGTTGTATGGACGTGCACGTCGATGTTCGCAGGGTTTTCGAATTGTTGCGGCATCCATGAATTGGGCGTCTGCTCGATCAGTTCGAGCGCGCGCTCGATCGCACCCTTCATGCCCTTTTCGCGCGGCGTGAGGTCGAAGGTCGCGCCATAAGCGAGCATCAGGCGGCGGCGCTCGATCGACATCGATTCGGGCATCACCAGGACGATCTTGTAGCCCTTGACCGCGGCGACCATTGCCAGGCCGACACCGGTATTGCCGCTGGTCGGCTCGATGATCGTGCCACCGGGCTTGAGCTTGCCGTCGCGTTCGGCCGCCTCGACCATGCTCAGGGCGATGCGGTCCTTGATTGACCCGCCGGGGTTGGAGCGCTCGGATTTGATCCACACTTCGCTATCCGGGAACAGTCGCTGGACGCGGATGTGCGGGGTGTTGCCGATCGTTTCCAGGATGGTGTTGGCCTTCATGGCTGTATCACTCCGTGTTCGGGGGCACTTTCGAGGATTTCGGGCGGGTCGAACGACTTTGCAAGCCTGAGTTCGGGAAAGACGCGCGCCCAGAGGATGGTAATGACGATCGCGCCGACGCCGCCGAACGCCACTGCGCCGACCGGCCCCAAAAGCGAGCCAAGCAGGCCGCTCTCCGCGTCGCCAAGTTCGTTGGATGCCGAGATGGTCAGCTGCGATACCGCGGAGACGCGTCCCCGCATCGCGTCGGGCGTGTGGAGCTGGATCAACGACGAGCGGACATAGACCGATACCATATCGGCGCAGCCCGCGACGATCAGACCAGCGAGTGCAAGATAGAAAGCGTGGCTCGGCAGGGTCAGATGCGCGGTGCCGAAGGTCAGGATACCGAGCCCGAATACCACGACCGCGATCAGCATCTTGAGCCCGACATTGGTCTTCATCGGACGGAAGGAGAAGAACAATGCGGTCGAGGTCGCGCCGATTCCCATACCAGCCGCGAGCAATCCCAATCCTTGACTGCCAACATGCAGAATGTCGCGCGCGAACACTGGTAGCAGGGCAGTCGCGCCGGCAAGCATGACCGCGAAGAGGTCGAGCGTGATCGATGCGAGCACTAGGCGGTTGTTGCGGACGTAGCGGAACCCCTCGACGATGCGGTGAAGCGGGCGATGATCGGCTTGCGCTTGCGGCTGGGGCACCTTGCCGATCAGGAAAATCATCGCCAGCGCGATGAGAAAGAGTGCGGTCGACGTGCCGTAGGCGGCATCAGGGTGAATCGCGTAGAGGAAGCCGCCCAAGCTCGGGCCGATTATCACGCCGACCTGCCAGGCGATCGAGCTTACCGCGATCGCGGTCGGGAGCACCTCGCGCGGGACCAGGTTGGGGGCGAGGGCGGAATAAGCCGGACCAGAGAAGGCACGCGCCAAGCCGATCATCACGGCGGCGAGGAACAGCATCGGCAGGCTCAGCGCGTGAAGCCACGTCAACGTGCCGAGCATCACAGTCGTCATCACCAGCAGCGCCGTGGTGAGCCGCACGATCCAGCGGCGGTCGAACGTATCGGCGACCAGGCCGACGATCGGCGTCAGCAGGAACAGCGGCACAAACTGCGCCACCCCGATCATGCCGAGCAGGAAAGTTGCGTCCTTGATGCTCAGGTGATGAACGTCTCGCGCGATGCTATAAACCTGCCAGCCAATGATGATCGACATGGCCGAAAGCGCGACGGTGCCGGCGAAACGCGACAACCAATAGGCGCGAAAATTGGCGATGCGGAAGGGATGGTCGGCGGGGAACATCTGGCTCGCCTTAGGCGGAGCGCGCCGTATTCCGCAACCGTGGCGTTGCTTGTTGGTTATGAAGTTATCGTACGGATCGACAATCGCGCAGCGCACGATTGAAAACGTCAGCACACCCGGCCTATAGGCCGCCCTTTCTCCCCTACGGAAACGAGGTTTCCCCATCGTGGCAAAAGCCCCAGCGCGCGCCAAGAGCGAGCCCCCAGTTACCAACCGTCCGCGGCCCGACGAGCCGCACCCCTATCAGGCGTCGAAGGAGGAACTGCTCGAACTGTACAAGCAGATGCTGCTGATCCGCCGCTTCGAGGAGAAAGCGGGCCAGCTCTACGGCCTCGGCTTCATCGGCGGCTTCTGCCACCTCTATATCGGCCAGGAAGCGGTCGCCGTCGGGTTGCAGTCGGCACTCGACGGCGAGAAGGACAGCGTGATCACCGGGTATCGCGATCACGGTCACATGCTCGCTTACGGCATCGATCCCAAGCTGATCATGGCCGAGTTGACCGGTCGTGCCGCCGGCATCTCGAAGGGCAAGGGCGGCTCGATGCACATGTTCTCGACCGAGAAGAAGTTCTACGGCGGGCATGGCATCGTCGGCGCGCAGGTGTCGCTGGGCACCGGTCTCGCCTTCAAACACAAATATTCGAACGATGGCGGGGTCTGTCTCGCCTATTTCGGCGATGGTGCGGCCAATCAGGGCCAGGTCTACGAATCGTTCAACATGGCCGAGCTGTGGAAACTCCCGATCATCTATGTGATCGAGAACAACCAATATGCCATGGGCACCAGCGTCAACCGCGCCAGCGCCGAGGACCAGCTTTATCGCCGCGGTGAGAGCTTCCGCATCCCGGGTATCCAAGTCGACGGGATGGACGTGCTGGCGTGCCGCGGGGCGGCCGAGGAAGCGCTGGCCTGGGTCCGCGCGGGCAAGGGGCCGCTCATCCTCGAGATGAAGACCTATCGCTATCGCGGCCACTCGATGTCCGACCCGGCGAAGTATCGCAGCCGTGAGGAAGTCCAGGCGGTGCGCGACAAGTCCGACCCGATCGAGCACGCCAAGGCCTTGCTCGAGAAACTGGGCGTCAAGGAAGACGAACTGAAAGCAGCGGAAGCCGCGATCAGGAAGCAGGTGAACGAGGCGGCGGACTTCGCCGAGCAGACGCCGGAGCCCGAACCGGGCGAGCTTTATACCGACGTGCTGGTGGAGTCGTACTGAGATGGCGATCGAGATCAAGATGCCGGCACTGTCGCCGACGATGGAAGAAGGCACGCTCGCCAAGTGGCTCGTCAAGGAAGGCGACACGGTCAAGTCCGGCGACATCATGGCCGAGATCGAAACCGACAAGGCGACGATGGAATTCGAGGCGGTCGACGAAGGCACGATCGCGCAAATCCTGGTCGCCGAGGGCACTGACAATGTGAAGGTCGGCACCGTCATCGCAACGCTGGCCGCCGAGGGCGAAGAAGTATCCAAGGCAGCGCCCGCACCTGCTCCGGCGCCTGGTGCAAAGGTCGAGGACCCGGAAGTCGCGCAGGAAGCGGCCGAGAGCGGCACGCCAGAGCCACATCTGGTTGAGACTGGCGCGCGCCAGATGTTCGAGGCGGCCAAGCACGACGCCGAGGTCGCCGACCCTGAGGTCCCCGCCGGCACCGAGATGGTCAAGCTGACGCTGCGCGAGGCGCTGCGCGACGCGATGGCCGAGGAAATGCGCAAGGACGACCGCGTCTTCGTGATGGGCGAGGAAGTTGCGCAATATCAGGGCGCCTACAAGGTCACCCAGGGCCTGCTCGACGAATTCGGCGAGACACGGGTGATCGACACACCGATTACCGAATATGGCTTTGCCGGCGTCGGCACGGGTGCTGCGATGGGCGGCCTGCGTCCGATCGTCGAGTTCATGACGTTCAACTTCGCGATGCAGGCGATCGACCACATCATCAATTCGGCCGCCAAGACCAATTACATGTCGGGCGGCCAGATGCGCTGCCCGATCGTGTTCCGCGGCCCCAATGGCGCGGCGAGTCGCGTCGGCGCGCAGCATTCGCAGAATTACGGCCCCTGGTACGCCAGCGTTCCGGGGCTGATCGTGATCGCGCCGTACGATGCGGCCGATGCCAAGGGCTTGCTCAAGGCCGCGATCCGCAGCGAAGACCCGGTCGTCTTCCTCGAAAATGAGTTGCTCTACGGCCGCTCGTTCGAAGTCCCGCAGGTTGAGGATTGGGTGCTGCCGATCGGCAAGGCGCGGATCATGCGCGAAGGCAAGGACGTCACGATCGTCAGCTATTCGATCGGTGTTGGCATCAGCCTGGAAGCTGCCGACGAACTCGCCAAGGAAGGCATCGAGGCTGAAGTGGTCGACCTGCGCACCCTCCGCCCGCTCGATCGCCAGACGGTGCTCAAGAGCCTGGCCAAGACCAACCGCATCGTCGTGGTCGAGGAAGGCTGGCCGACTTGTTCGATCGCGTCCGAAGTGGCGGCGTTCGTCATGGAGGAGGGGTTCGACGACCTCGACGC
The DNA here is from genome assembly GCF_001598355.1 of Sphingomonas asaccharolytica NBRC 15499. Lineage (GTDB taxonomy): Bacteria > Pseudomonadota > Alphaproteobacteria > Sphingomonadales > Sphingomonadaceae > Sphingomonas > Sphingomonas asaccharolytica. Next base: position 18,850 of record NZ_BCYU01000015.1, on the reverse strand, counting down.
GCCGGTGCTGCGCGTCGCTAACGAGGACGTGCCGCTGCCTTATGCCGCGAACCTCGAAAAGCTCGCGCTGATCTCTGCCGCCAAGGTCGTCGAGATGGTCAAGAAGGTCTGTTATCGCTGATATCGCTGTGATCGGCCCGATCCCGTTCGGGTCCCGCTTGTCGAATGCCTGCACTTCTCTCTACGAAGATGCAGGCGCTCGACAGGTGAAGCGCGAACGGGATTAGTCGGACTGGTGATGATCGGGGGCCGTTTCTGATGGTGTCGACAACGACCCTCGGCCTTGTCGGGGCGGCTCTCGCTCTGGCGATCGTTGCGACGTGCTGGATCCTATACACCGGATTGCGCGCCCGCGCCGCCGCGGCAGCGACGCTGGCGGGCAACGACAAATTGAACGCGCTGTTGGCGTCCGCCCCGGCGTTGGCGATGGTAGTGCGCGCCGATGGCCGGCTCGAATTGCCCGATCGGCTGGCCGACTGGCTGGGAGTGGTGCCCCCGCCCAAGTATCTGGCGGAACTGGTGTCGCCGGGTACCGGCCTGACCAGCGAGGACGCGGTGCTGCTTGGCGACGCGGTCACGGCGGCGCAAAAGGCAGGCGAGCCATTCACGCTGACGATACGCCCGCAGGGCTCGACGCGCATGCTCTCGGCTCGTGGCCAGCGCGCGCCTCGCGAAGTGGGGTCGCCGGGCGGCGTGATCGTCTGGTTCTTCGACGCGACCGAAAGCCAGGCGCAGATTGGCCAGTTGCGCGGCGAAGCCGCCGACCTCGGCCAGGCGTTCGCGGCCCTGCGCGGGCTGATCGAGGCGGCGCCGCTGCCCATGTGGTATCGCGGACCCGACATGCGGCTTGCGATGGTCAATTCGGCCTATGTCCGCGCAGTCGAGGCGAGCGACGCCAAGGATGTCGTGGCGCGCCAGGTCGAGTTGATCGAGGGATCGGGAATCGGCGGTCCGCTGGCCAGCGCGCTCGTTGCCCGCGATACCGATCGCCCCAACGTCCAATCGATGCCCGCGACGATCGGCGGCGCGCGGCGCATGCTCCGTATCCACGACGTACCGCTGCCGGCGCCGCCGGGAGGCGTCGCCGGATTCGCCATCGATATCGAGGATCTCGAGCAAGCGCGGGGAGGGCTGAAGCGGTTCTCTGACGCGCAGCGCGCGATGCTCGATCGCCTGTCCGCGGGCGTCGCGCAATTCGCCGCCGATCGCAGCCTCGCTTTCTGCAATCAGTCGTTCCAGCGCATGTTCGCGATGCGCAGCGAATGGCTCGCCGACCGTCCGGAGTTCGATCGCGTGCTCGAACGGATGCGTGAGGCGAATCGACTGCCGGAAGTCCGCGATTTCCCAGGTTGGAAAGCGGAGCGCCGCGACTGGTTCCTGGCGGCGACCGGCGCGATCGAGGAAACCTGGACCTTGCCGGGCGGCGTACATCTGCGTTTGGTCGGCAATCCGTTGCCCGACGGCGGGCTCTTGCTGATTTTCGAGGATCGCACGGAGCAGGTTCAGCTCGCCAGCGCGCGCGATACCTTGCTTCGCGTCCGCACCGCCACGTTCGATAATTTGTTCGAAGCCCTGGGTGTATTCGCGGGCGATGGCCGGTTGCAGATCTGGAACAACAAATTCCGCCAGTTGTGGGAATTCGACGAGGAGTTCCTGACCAGCCATCCGCGGATCGATGCGCTGGTCGAAAAGGGCGCCGCGCGGCTCGCGCAACCGGCCCGGGCAAGCGTAATCGCCGAGATCGTGCGCTCGGCGGCGGTTGGGCGGCAACAGCGCGGCGGCCGGGTCGCGTTCGCCGACGGCCGCCATTTCGAATTCGCCGGCGTGCCGCTGCCCGACGGCAACGCATTATTCACCATGCTCGACATTTCCGACAGCCGGCACATCGAACAGGCGCTGCGTGACCGCAACGAAGCGCTGGAGGCGGCCGATCAGGTCAAGACTGCGTTCGTCGCCAATATGAGCTATGAATTGCGCACTCCGCTGACCTCGATCCAGGGTTTCGCCGAAATGCTGGGCGAGGGTTATGCCGGCAAGCTCACCAAGCAGGCCGACGGCTATGTCGACGCGATCCTCGAATCGGTCGCGCGGCTGGCGGCACTGGTCGACGACGTGCTCGATTTGACTGAGGCCGATCAAAACAAGATCGAGCGATTGGCCGTCGATCTGGAAACCACCGCCTATAATGCCGCGGAGACGATCGCGCCGATCGCCAAGCGCAAGAAGGTCGATTTCGCGATTGAGGTCGTGCCGTCGACCGGGATGGTGAAAGGCGACGCCAAGAAATTGCGCCAGATGATCGAGCACCTCCTGCGCAATGCCGTGGGTGGGATCGGGGAGGGCGGGCGCGTGCTGCTCCATACCGATGGCGATGCTCGGACAGCGCGGATCGTCGTATCCGATGATGGTCCGGGAATGACACCCGACGCAATCGAGCATGCCTTCGATCGCTTTGGCGGACATGAGCGGCCAGACGACGACCGCGCCTTGGGGCTGGGCCTGCCAATCGCGCGGCAATTCGCCGAAGCGCATGGCGGGACGATCCAGTTGCTTTCGGAGCCTGGCGAGGGAACATTGCTGATTGTCGAGCTACCGCGATAGCTTGCGTCGCCAATTCGATGCGCATAATCTATGCGCATAGGAGATTGTGATGGCTAGAGTGCGTGAAGATCGGGCGCCGTTCCGCCGGCCGACCAATGTGTCGCTCGACGCACGCCTGGTCGAAGAAGCCAAGGAACTCGGCATCAACGTTTCGCGCGCGAGCGAGGAAGGGCTGGCGCGTGAGGTCAAGGCGGAGCGCGAGCGGCGCTTCAAGGAAGAGAATGCCGAGGCATTCGAGGAATGGAACAGGTTCGTCGAGAAGAATGGGCTACCGCTCGAGCGCTTCCGCCAATTCTAATGGCGCAATTTGATGTCTTTCGACCCAGGGATGGGGAGGAGTTGCTGCTCGACTGCCAGTGCAATTTCCTTGACCGGCTGCAGACGCGTTTCGTCGTCCCGCTCCTGAGCCCCGGGGATATGCCGATACGGATCGCCAAGCTGAATCCGCGCTTCGAGATCGACGGCAGGGAATTTTTTATGGCGACCCAGGGTGCGGCGACAATCCCAGCCAGGATGATCGGGACGCGCGTAGCGTCGCTGGCCGAAGATCATCACGTAATCGTCGGCGCGCTCGACATGCTTATCAGCGGCTTTTGATGCAGCTCGTCGACGCAGCCGCGAGCGAGGAATTCGGCGCCCTTCTCGCCGCTACGGTCCGCCCGGGCGACGTGATCACTCTTGCCGGTCCTCTCGGGGCGGGCAAGACGAGCATTGCGCGGGGTCTGCTCGCAGCGCTCGGACTGGAAGAGGACGCGCCGTCGCCGACTTTCGCGATCGTTCAGCCGTACGCGCCGCCCGAGACGCGGCTGCCGGTGATGCATGTCGACCTCTATCGCATCGAGCATGTCGACGAACTCGACGAACTCGGGCTCGACGAAGCGCCCGAGGAGTCAGTGCTGTTGATCGAATGGCCCGAGCGTGCGCCTGGCCGATGGCCCGATGCCTTGGCGTTGACCCTGGACTTCGCACCCGATGGCGGACGCCGCTTGACAGCAACGGTGCCCACGGCATGGGAGGGCCGATGGCCCTTGACATGAATCCACCGGCGGGGACCGCCGATTTCCTCGCCAAGCTGGGCTGGGGAGAGGGTGACGTGCTGCCGCTTGCCGGCGACGCCTCGTTCCGCCGCTATTTCCGGGTCGCCGACCACGGCCGCAGCGCGATCCTGATGGACGCGCCGCCGCCGCACGAGGATCCGCGCCCGTTCATCCAAGTCGCGCAATGGCTGGTCGCGCGCGGTTTCCCTGCGCCGGTGATCTTAGGCACCGACCTGGAGCAGGGACTGGTCCTGATCGAAGATTTCGGCGACGCCCGCATGCGCGAGACGGTCGATGCCGCGCCCGAAAGTCTGCTGCGGATGTACGAGGCGGCGGTGGACATCCTGATCCGCTTGCGCGACGAACCCGCCGGCCCGTGGCGCCCCTATGATCGCAAGGAACTGCAGCGCGAAGCCGATCTGCTGACCGAATGGTACTGCCCCGCGATCGGCGTGACGGTCGATACCGAGGGCTACGCCAAAGCCTGGGGCGAGGTGTTCGACCATGCACTGGCGGCTGAGCCCGTGACCGTGCTGCGCGATTACCATGCCGAGAATCTGATGCTGATCGGCGGGACGGAAGCGCTCGGGCTGCTCGATTTTCAGGACGCTTTGGCCGGCCATCCGGCCTATGATTTGGTGTCGCTGCTGCAGGACGCGCGGCGCGACGTCGAGCCCGAGATCGAGGCGGCGATGCTCGATCGTTATCGCCGCGTGACCGGTGCCGGGGACGATTTCGACGCCGCCTATCACATCCTCGGCGCGCAGCGGAACGCGAAGATCGTCGGCATCTTCACCCGCTTGTGGCGGCGCGACGGCAAGCCGCGCTATCCGGCGATGTGCCCGCGCGTCTGGCGCTATCTCAACCGCGACCTCGACCATCCGGCACTGGCGCCGGTAAAGACGTGGTTCGATGCCAATATCCCTGCCGACCAGCGCGGCGACCCGATGGAGATCGCTCGCGTATGACCGCGAAACGCACCTTGTCGCTGCGGCCGGACCCGGGCGGCACGGTCCCCGAAACCGCAATGGTGATGGCGGCGGGGATCGGCAAACGCATGCGTCCGCTGACCGCGACGCGACCCAAGCCGCTGATCCAGGTTGCCGGCCAGCCCTTGCTCGATCACGTGTTCGATCGCTTGCGCGCGGCGGGGATCAAGCGCGCGGTCGTCAACGTCCATTATCTCGCCGATGCGCTCGAAGCGCACCTCAAGAACCGCGTGAAGGGCGTCGACATCATCGTCTCCGACGAACGCGATCAGCTGATGGAAACCGGCGGCGGCATCGTCAAGGCACGCTACCTGATCGGCGATAAGCCGTTCGTCGTCGCCAATGCCGACAATCTATGGGTGGATGGCCCGGCGGACACGATCAAGTTGCTGGCATCGCGCTGGGATGACGATGCAATGGATGCGCTGCTGCTCATGGTGCCGCTGGCGCGCGCGCACAATCATGGCGGGCTGGGTGATTTTCACCTCGACGCCAATGGCCGCATCACCGGTCGCCGCAAGCCGGGCAGGGTGGCGCCATTCGTCTACACCGGCGTCCAGATCCTCTCGCCGCGGTTGATCCATGACTGGCCGGAGGGGCCGTTCTCGACCAACCTGTTCTGGAACCGCGCGATCGAGGCGGGTCGCGCTTATGGCTTTGTCCATCAAGGGCTGTGGTTCGACGTTGGAACGCCACCGGCCATCGCCAAGACCGAGGCTTTATTGATCGATGCCTGAGCGCGGCCTCGCGCTCTATACGATCCCTGCGCAGCGCGCATTCGCGGATGCGCTCGTCGCCGGGCTGATGAAGCGGTTCGGCGGTGACCCGATGCGACTTGCGCGGGGTCTCGTCCTCCTGCCGAACAACCGCGGGCGGCGCGCGGTCCAGGACGCGTTCGTGCGTGCGAGCGGCGGCGGGCTGTTGTTGCCCCGGCTGGTGACGATCGGCGATCCAGCACTCGATGAAGCGGCGGGCGCGATGCTCGATCCGGCCGACGACTTGGAGCCGTTGCCGCCGCCGGTCGATCCGTTGGCGCGGCGGATGATCCTGGCGCGGTTGGTTAGCGAAGAGCGTGCGCGGCAGCGCGAGCCAGTGGCCGCCGACGAGGCCGTGCGGCTGGCCGGTGCGCTGGCGCGGACGCTCGACCAGTTGCTGGTCGAGGAAGTCGCAGCGACGAAACTCGCCGAGCTCGACGTTGGGCGCGAATTGACCAGCCATTGGGAGCGTGCGCTCGACCTGTTCCGTATCGTGATCGACCGCTGGCCGGCGGAGTTGGCGCGGCTGGGCGCAATGGATGCGGCAACGCGCCGCGCGATCATGCTGCGTCGGTTGGCGGCGCGGTGGAAAGAGACGCCGCCCGCAGGTTTCATCTGTGCCGCCGGGATCACCGACCCGGCGCCGGCCGTGGCGACCCTGTTGCGACGTGTCGCCGAACTCGACGAGGCACTGGTCGTGTTCCAGGACCTCGCCACCGCGATGCCGGCCGAGGAATGGGACGCGCTCGGGCCGCACGAGCCGGATGCCAGCGGGTTCAAGGCGCGGTCGATCGAGACCCATCCGCAATTCCAGTTGAAGCTGCTGCTCGAGCGGATGAGCGTGGGACGCGGTGAAGTGAGTATCTGGCGCGAAGGCAGCGATCACGACGCGTCGGTGGCGCGCGGCAAAGCAATCGCCAACGCCTTCGCGCCCGCTGATTTCACCGGCAAGTGGACCGATCTGGAGGCGCCCGACCGACGGCTGACCGGGATTCGCGCGGTCGAGCTGGCGACGCCTGCTGACGAAGCGCAAGCGATCGCGCTGGCGTTGCGCGGTGCCTTGGAAGTCGAGGGGCGTACCGCTGCCCTGGTCACGCCCGATCGCACGCTGGCCGAGCGCGTTGCGGCGCATTGCGCGCGCTGGGGGATCGATGTCGACGATACCGCCGGCCGCCCGCTCGCAACGCGGGCGCCGGGGACGTTACTGACGATGCTGGCCGAGGCCGCCTCTCAGGACTTTGCGCCGCTCGCGTTGCTGGCACTGCTCAAGCACCCGCTCGTCCAGAGCGGCGAACCGCGCACCTTGTGGCTCGATGGCGTGCGGGCGCTCGACCGTGCGCTGCGTGGGCCGCGTCCTGCGCCGGGGCTGGCGGGCGTCGATGCGCATCTGCTCGACGGTGACGAGCGCGAGGCGTCGATCCGCGCGGCGGCGCGCCATGTCTGGCCGGAAATGCGGGGGTTGCTCGAACCCCTGGCGCACTGCTTCGGCAATGGCGAGCAACCGCTGGCGGCGATGATCGCTACATTGCGCGAAACGGCCGAAGCCCTGTGCGGTTTCGCGGTGTGGGCGGGGCCGGCGGGCCGCGCCGCGGCCGAATTGCTCGCCGACCTCGAACTGCGCGCGGTGGATGGGCCGGCCTTGGTCGATCCTGCCAGCGTCGCGCCGCTGTTGCGTACGCTGATGGAGGAAGCCGCAATCCGTCCGCCCCAGGGCGGGCATCCGCGCCTTGCGATCTACGGCCTGATCGAGGCGCGATTACAGACCGCGGACCTGACGATCCTGGGCAGTTTGAATGAGGGAACGTGGCCGGCGATCGCCGCGCCGGATCCGTGGCTGGCGCCGCGCATCCGCGCCGAACTGGGGTTGCCGGGGCTCGATCGTAGCATCGGTGTTGCCGCGCACGATTTCGCCAATGCACTGGGCGCGCCGGAAGTGCTGATCACGCGCGCGCGCCGCGACGGGCGGTCGCCGACGCTGGCCTCGCGATTCTGGCTTCGGCTCGAAGCTCTGGCGGGGGATCGCTTCGTCCGCGACCCCGATCTGGCGGCATGGGCGGCGTCGATCGACAATCCGGGCGTATACGAGCCGGCGTCGCGGCCCGAGCCATCGCCGGCGGTCGAGGACCGGCCGCGCCAGATCTCGGTTACCGAAGTCGATCGGCTCAAGGCTGACCCCTTTGCCTTTTACGCACGGCGGATGCTGCGGCTGGGCGCGATCGATCCGGTCGACGCCGAACCAAGCCCTGCCTGGCGCGGCAATCAGGTCCACGCGATCCTGGAAAGCTGGTTTCGCGAGGACGGCGCCAATCCCGACACGCTGCGCCCGCGCGCCGAGGCCTTGCTGGGCGACGTTCGCACGCATCCGATGATCCGTGCCTTGTGGGGGCCGCGGCTGATCGAAGCGGTCGACTGGATCGCGCGCGAAGTGACCGACCGCGCGGGTGAACGGACCATCCTCGCGGTCGAGGGTAAGGGCGTTTTGCAATTGGCCGGAGTGGAGCTGTCGGGCAGATTCGACCGGATCGACCGTCTCAATGACGGCGGGCTGGTGGTGGTCGACTACAAGACCGGACAGCCGCCCTCGACCGCAGCCGTGCGCGCGGGGTTCAGCCTGCAGCTCGGCTTGCTCGGGATGATTGCCGAGGCAGGCAAGTTCGCCGGGGTCTCGGGCAAAGCGCAAGGGTTTGAATATTGGTCGCTCGCCCGCAATCGATCGGGCGCGTTCGGCTACGTTGATTCGCCGTGCGACCCGAAGAAGAAGGATCCTATCCCGGTCGACGAATTCGTCGCCGAGGCGCGGCGCAATTTCACCGAGGCGGCTGAAGCTTGGCTGACCGGCGGGGCGCCGTTCACCGCCAAATTGAAACCCGAATTCGCGCCGTTCGGCGATTACGACCAGTTGATGCGCCGCGACGAATGGTATGGCCGTGAGCAGCGCTGACTCGATCCTGCCGCGGCTGGTCGACGAGCAGGCGCACGCGAGCGATCCGTCATCGCACGTCTGGCTCGCGGCGTCGGCAGGCACGGGCAAGACCCAGGTGCTGGCGGCACGCGTCTATCGTCTGCTGCTCGGCGGGACCGATCCTGGCGCGATCCTGTGCCTGACCTTCACCAAAGCTGGCGCCGCGGAAATGGCCGGGCGGATCAACCAGCGGCTGGCGCGCTGGGTGCGCGCGTCCGAGGCTGACATCCGGGCCGACCTCGCCTCGCTGGGCGAGCGCGCGACCCCGGCGCTGATCGCCCGGGCGCGGACCTTGTTCGCCAAGGTGCTCGACGCACCGGGCGGCGGGCTGCGCATCCAGACGATCCACGGTTTCTGCCAGTCACTGCTCGCCGCTTTCCCGGTCGAAGCGGGACTGACGCCGGGCTTCCGTCCGCTCGAGGCGCGCGAGGAATCGGCGCTGGCGCGGGAGACGCTGGCGCAACTGCTGGTCGATGCCGAGCGGGAGGGGCGCGACGGCGCGGTGCGCGCTGTTGGCGCGCTGAGCCTGCGGCTTGGCGAGGAAGGGGCGGAAGCTTTCCTCCGCGCCTGCGCGCGCGCGCCGGCGGCGATGGCGGCGCTGCCGATGGGCGAGGGAGTCGGCCCCTATGTCCGCCGTGCACTGATTGGAGTCGACGATGTCGAGGCGGCGATCGCGGCTGGCTGTGACGAGTTGGACGATGACCTGCTCGAGCATTTGCGCGAGCTCAATCAGGCGTGGGGCACCAAGAATGGGCTGGCCCGTGCGGACATCATCGCCACGTGGCTGGCGAGGAACGCGGAGCAGCGGACGGCGACACTCGGCGAATTACATAGCGTCTGGGCGCGGCAAGACGGTGAGCTGCGGTCGTTCGCCAAGGGGCAGGCGCCGCAGGATGAGGATTACGCGCCGATCGCGACCGACTTCCATGAGCAAGTCTCGCGCTTGATCCAGATGCGCCATCTGGCGAACTATGCCGATCTGCTCGCGGCTGGTCTCGCCGTCGGGCGCGATTACGCCTTCGCTTATCGCGCCGCCAAGCGCCGGATCGGCGCGGTCGATTTCGACGACCTGATCGACGCCGCGGTCGCCTTGTTGCGCCAGGACGGAATGGGCGATTGGGTCCGCTTCAAGCTCGATCAGGCGACCGATCATGTCCTGATCGATGAGGCGCAGGATACCAATCTGCGCCAATGGGAAATCGTCGACGCGATCGCGAGCGATTTTTTCTCCGGCCTGGGAAGCCGCGGCGACCGGCGGCGGACATTGTTCACCGTCGGCGATTATAAACAGGCGATCTTCGGCTTCCAGGGCACCGACCCGCTCAATTTCCGCTGGGCCGAACGCCATTTCCGCGACCTCGCCGAGGTGACGAGCGACATTAGCGAGATCGAGCCGACGCCATTCGAGCAGCTCGCGCTGACTTCATCGTTCCGCTCGACCCAGCCGATCCTCGATTTCATCGATGCCGCGATCGGCGTGCTGCCCGGCGGCGGGCTGGGCGTGGACGACAATCAACGGCATTCGAGCAAGGTCGAGGGTCCGGGTCAGGTCAATCTGTGGGCGCCGACCCTGGCCGGCGAAGAGGATGAAGGCGAGGAGGGCTGGGTCGCCGATGCGGTGCGCGCACATGCAACGCGTATCGCGGCTCAGGTCAAGGCATGGCTCGACCCCAACGATCCGCTGATCCTCGAGAGCAAGGGCCGGCCGCTCCGCCCCGAGGATGTGATGATCCTGGTTAAGCGCCGCGGCGAACTTGCCTCGTTGATCGTGGCGCGGCTCTATGCCGAGGGCGTAGCGGTCGCGGGTGTCGACCGCTTGCGGCTGACCGCGCCGCTGGCGGTGCAGGATCTGCTCGCGGCGATCCGTTTCGTGCTGCAGCCGCAGGACGATCTAGCGCTCGCCAGCCTGCTCGTCTCGCCACTGATCGGCTGGACACAGGACGAGCTGATGCATGCGGCGATGAAGCGTCGCGGCGGCTTGTGGGCGCATCTCCAGGCGACGCAGTCAGCAGAGCGCATAGCGCCGCTCGCTGCGATGCTGCGACGCGCGGACTTCACTACGCCCTATGTCTTCCTCGAGGAAATGCTGACGGGGGCCCTCGACGGGCGGCGCAAGCTGATCCGCCGCCTGGGGCAGGAGGCACGCGATCCAATCGACGAGTTGCTCAATGCCGCGCTCGAATTCGAACGCGTCGCGATCCCCTCGCTGCAACGCTTCCTCGACTGGTTCGACCGCGGCGATGTCGAGATCGTGCGCGATCCGTCGCAGCCGCTCGACGCGGTTCGCGTGATGACCGCGCACGGCGCCAAGGGGCTGCAGGCCCCGCTGGTGATCCTGGCCGACGCCACCGCCGATCCGGAGGCGCGGCCGCGCTCGACGCTCGACTGGCAAGCCGACCAGGATACCAAACTGCCCGTGTTCCGTCCGCGCAAGGAACAGCGCTCTGGGGCATTGGCGGAGGCGATCGCGACGGCGGACGCGCGCGAACTCGCCGAGCATTGGCGGCTGTTCTATGTCGCGGCGACGCGCGCCGAGGAGCGGCTGGAGATCGCAGGGTCACTCGGGCCACGGTCGAAAGGGGTGCCGTCGACCAACAGCTGGTATGCGGCGGCGGAAGCGGCGCTCACGGCGCTGGGGGCGGCCGAGCGCGAAAGCGAGGGTCCACGCCGTTCCTTTGCCGGGCACGATCCGCAGCCTCCCGTGCGCGCGCGGCCATCGCGCGTCGCGGAGACGCGCAGCGTCGCCTTGCCGGATTGGGCATTCCTGCCCGCGCCGATCGAAGCGCGGCCGCCACGCCCGCTCGCGCCCTCGTCGGTCGGCGAGGACGATGTGTCCGATCCGCCGCCGTCGGTGGCCATGCGCACCGCGGCTGAACGCGGACGGCTGATCCATGCGCTGTTCGAACGATTGCCGGCACTGGCACCCGATCGTCGCACAGCGGCCGCCGAACGCTGGCTGGCTAACGTCGGTCAGGTCGCCGATGCCGCCATCCGGAGCGACTTGATCTCAACGGTGCTCGCGGTGCTCGACGATCCCGCGCATGGCGATCTGTTCGGCGCCAATTCACTGGGGGAGGCGCCTATTTCGGCGGTGGTACCCGGCGGATACGTCATCGCCGGCACCGTCGACCGGCTGTTGGTCGAACCGGATCGCGTCCGTGTGATCGATTTCAAGACCGGCCGGCGTGTACCGCTGGGGCTGGACGAAGTGCCGGTTTTCCACCTGCGCCAGATGGCGGCCTATGCCGAGGCGCTGCGCGTCATCTTCCCCGGGCGACGGATCGAAGCGGCGTTGCTCTACACCGCGGCGCCGCGCCTGTTCGATCTGCCCGATGACGTGCTGGCGGGACACAAGCCTGGCTTTGTCATCACGGAGCAAAGCTAGCACGCCACCCGTTGAGCATGGGCCACGCCGCGCCTACATTTACACCAAAGGAGATTCCCCAATGGCAACCAAGCATATCAGCGACGACAGTTTCCAGGCGGACGTGCTCGAGTCCGACAAGCCGGTGCTGGTCGATTTCTGGGCCGAATGGTGCGGCCCGTGCAAGATGATCGGGCCGAGCCTGGAAGAGATTTCGGAAGAGCTCGGCGAGCAGGTGACCATCGCCAAGCTCAATATCGACGATCATCCCGACGCCCCGGCGAAGTATGGCGTGCGCGGCATCCCGACGATGATCCTGTTCAAGGGCGGCAGCCCGGCAGCGACCAAGATCGGCGCCGAGCCCAAGGGTCGGATCAAGGCCTGGCTGGAAGGCGAACTTGCCTGAGCCTGCCGTCATCGTAACGAAAAAGGGGCCGCATCCATAGGGTGCGGCCTTTTTCGAAGGGAGACCGATGACTTCGATTCGCCGCATGGGTGATGGTTACGAGCCGCACGTCGACGATGTCGGCGGCCGACTGATATACTCGCTGCCGGTCGATTCCAGTATCGCCACCTCGGATTTCTCGTTCGACATCACCCCCAAAGACCTCGCTATCCTGCTGGACGATTCCTACCGGCGCGCGATGCTGGCGGTGATCGCGCATACGGTGCTGCAGCGGTCGATGATCCGTGGCAATCCACCGGTCGATCAGGACGAGTTCGACGGCCTCGTGAGCAGCGTATTGCGGTCGTCGGACGACGATCTGGAAGCCTTCGCCGATGGCATCGATCGCGAGCACAACATCCGCGTGCGAATCTATGTCGAACAGGAACTGACACGACGCAGAGCGCAGGGCATTTGAGCGAGGGAACCGCGCCCTCGCGGACGCGGCCCCATCTATCTACCGGTAATAATCGTGGCGCTCAGCGCCATCGAAAGCGGCCGCTGGTCAGGCAACACGACTTGAAACCGACGGCCGGACCCGCACGGGCACGGATCGTTGCGCCCGAGTTTTTCGACGAGTTCTATGTCGCCATGAACGAAGCGCAGGCCGCGCTTCACGCGTGTTTCGGACGGATAGCCCTTACGCCGTTTCGAGCTGACCTCGAAAGCAGGGCAGGTCGGCGAGTTGGTCGATGCGATGCATGATGGCCTCCCTTGGTCGCGCCACGGGATCGCGGCGGGCGGCCCCTGTGGCCGCGCTCGGCGACGCCGTCAAGTGAGCGGGATCATCACCTGGCTGGCATAACCGGGCCGCGATTGCAGGCGGTTGTACCAGTCGGCGAGGTTGGGGAGGTCGGGCCGCTCGATATCGAGCGTGAACCAGGTGTGGACATAGACGCCCATCGGCACGTCGCCGACGCCGAAATCCTCGCCCGACAGCCACGGCGTCTGCGCGAGATAGCGGTCGAGGATCGCCATCAGCTCGCCGCAACGCTGCGCCGAGCGCGCGACTGCTGCCATGTCGCGTTTGTCGGGCGCAGTGCGCACGAGATTGACGAACGCGTCGAGTTGTACCGGCGCATAGCCGTTCTGCCACTCCATCCAGCGATCGCCGAGCGCGCGCAATTGCGGTTCGTCGGGCCACCAGCGCGCGCCGCCGTGGCGCGGGGCGAGATAGCGCAGGATCGCGTTCGATTCCCACAGGATGAAGCCGTTATCGTCGATGGTCGGGATCAGCGCATTGGGATTCATCGCCAGATAGGCGTCGCTCATGCCGAATTGCCCGCCGATATCGTGGCGGACGAAGGACAGTCCCAGTTCCTCGGCGAACCAGGCGACTTTCTTGACATTATGCGAGTTGAGCCGGCCCCAGATCGTCAACATGTCGTTCTGCTCCGCCAAATCAACTACGGTAATCGGCATTGATCGAGATGTAGCCGTGCGTGAGATCGCAGGTCCACACCGTGGCTCGCCCATCGCCCAGGCCGAGATCGACTCCGATATTAATCTCCTTGCCGTTGAGATGCGCGGCGACCGGCGCCTCGTCATATCCTTCGACCGCGAGACCGTTCAGGGCGACCTGGGTCTCGCCGAAGCGGATCGCCACGCGGTCGCGCTCGGCGCGCTCGCCGGCTTTGCCCACCGCCATGACGACACGGCCCCAATTGGCGTCCTCTCCGGCGATTGCTGTCTTGACCAAAGGCGAGTTGGCGATGCTCATTCCGATGCGATGCGCGCTGGCGTCGCTTTCGGCGCCAGTCACTTCGATCGCGATGAACTTGGTGGCGCCTTCGCCGTCCCGTACGACGAGGTGCGCGAGTTGCAGACAGAGGTCGTTGAGCGCCGCGGCGAACGCGTCGGCCCCAGGATCGTCGTCATGCGCGATCGCGACATTGCCGGCGGCGCCCGTCGCGAAGGCAAGCACGGTATCGCTGGTCGAGGTGTCGCCATCGACCGTGATGCACGAGAAACTGCGCGTATTGGCGCGGGCGAGCGCTGCCTGCAGCCAGGCGGGATCGACCGCAGCGTCGGTGAAGATGAAGCCGAGCATCGTCGCCATGTCAGGCGCGATCATGCCCGACCCCTTGATGATCCCGACCAGGCTGACCGGCTTGCCGTCGACCACCGCGCGCGTCACCGCCGCCTTGGCGAAGGTATCGGTGGTCATGATCGTAGCGGCCGCGTCTTCCCAACCACACGGTTCTGCGGCGAAGGCGGCGGCGAGCCCGGCTTCGGCCTTGTCCAGCGGCAATGGCACGCCGATCACACCGGTCGAAGCGACAAACACGTCTGACGGCTGGCACTCCAAATGGCGCGCGACGCTGGCGACCAGCCCTTCTACCGCGTGGCGTCCGCGATCGCCGGTAAAGGCATTCGAATTGCCGGCGTTGACGACAAGCGCGCGGGCGCGGCCCAGGACGAGCGCAGCGCGGCACCAATCTACCTCGGGCGACGCGCAGCGGCTCTTGGTCAACACGCCGGCGACCGCCGTCCCGGACGCCAGCTCGACATAGGTCAGGTCGCAGCGATCCCAGGTCTTGTACTGCGCTTTCGCGACGCGGCGAGTGATCCCCGCAACGTCGGGCAGGTCGGGAAAGGCGGCGGGGGCGAGGGGGGAGCGATCGGTCATGGCGGCCCTCATAGAGCCGTGTGCCGGACAGGCAAAGGCGGCGGTGACAAGTCGGGTCGGGTTGGGCTAGCGTGACGCCAATTGGGGAGAAAAACATGCGTATTGCCATTGTTCTGGCATTGGCCGCTTTTGCGTTTCCTAGCGTTGCTCAGGCGCAGGATGACGACGAGCCGATCCCGACCGCGAAGCCGATCGGCAATCCGGGCAGCTGGATTCCCCAAGACGGCTATCCTCCAGCGGCGCGCGCGACCGGCGAGCAGGGACGGGTCAGCTTCACTTTGTCGATCGACGACACCGGACGCGTGACCGATTGCAAGGTCACCAAGAGCTCCGAATCGCCGCTGCTCGACGAAACGACGTGCAATTTCATGACCGCCAATGGCCGGTTCGAAGTGCCACGAAACAAGAAGAACAAGCCGACGCCGAGCAAATGGAGCTCGTCGATGATGTGGAAGCTGGAAACGCCACCGCCCGAACCGGCGCCCAACGGCGCGATCACACCGGTAACCGCTGCTGCACCGCAGGGAGGCAGTCCGGTAACTCCGCTCCAAAATCCGGGCAGTTGGGTCCGCGACTCCGAGGTTCCGGCGTCGGCTAGGAAGGGAAGTGGGACCGTCTCCGTGCGCCTTGACGTGGCACCCAGCGGAATGGTCTCTGGCTGTTCAATCATCAAGAGCGACGCGTCGCCTGCCCTTAATGTAGCGACGTGTGCGATGTTCACCCGCAACGGCCGATTCAAGCCCGCGCGCGACGCATCCGGCAAGGCGATTGCCTCGACCTACACGGTGCCTGGAATTCATTACACCTTTTGACAGGCAGCCATTCGGCGCGCCGGCGATCGCCAAGGTGCGCAGAAAAACCATGCCACGGGTCCGACAAGACAGACGCAACCGCGAAAACGTGGAGAGTATTTGATAGACCTTTGCCAGACGCGACCCTATGTCACCGTCCGTCATAATCGATGAAGTAGCGCTCGCTTGAACCTGATCCTGCTCCTGTCTGCCTTGTTGTCCGCATTCAGCGGCACGGCCGGCGCCCGTGCGGCGCAGGTGCCGACCACGCTCAGCAGCGCGGTGGTGGCGACGGCGGTCAAGGCGACCGCCGAGGTGCGGCGTCAGGTCGCGGCGCGGCCGATCCAGGCGATCGCCGGGCCGGTCCATGCCGTGATTTCGGCGCTGCCGGTTTTCGCTCTGTCGGACGCGATTCCCGCCTTTGCGAGCCGTCGGCGCGAATAGCGCCCGCGCAACCACGTCCTTTTCTATCTAATCAGCGCGGCCCCGCGGGCTCGCGCGCACTCCATATAACAGGAAATCATCATGCTCGGCGGACTCGCCAAATCCATTTTCGGGTCGTCCAACGACCGGTACGTCAAGTCGCTCGGCGGCATCGTCAACACGATCGCGAGTTTCGAGCCCGCGCTCCAGGCGATGGACGACGCGACCCTCGCCAATCAGACCGTGCTGTTCCGTGAGCGCCTGGCCAATGGCGAGAAGCTCGACGACCTTTTGCCCGAGGCGTTTGCCACGGTGCGTGAGGCGGCCAGTCGGGTCCTCGGCCAGCGCCATTATGACGTCCAGATGGTCGGTGGTATCGTCCTCCATCGCGGCGAGATCGCCGAGATGCGGACGGGTGAGGGCAAGACGCTGGTGGCGACGCTGGCGGTGTACCTCAATGCGCTGCCGGGCGCCGGCGTCCATGTCATCACGGTCAACGACTATCTGGCCAAGCGCGACGCTGAGTGGATGGGGCAGGTGTATACCTTCCTGGGTCTGACCGTCGGGGTTATCATCCCGAACTTGACCGACCATCAGCGTAAGGAAGCCTACGCCGCCGACATCACTTACGGCACCAACAACGAATTCGGCTTCGACTATCTGCGCGACAATATGAAGTACGAGCGCGACCAGATGGTCCAGCGCCCATTCTCGATGGCGATCGTCGACGAGGTTGATTCGGTGTTGATCGACGAAGCGCGCACGCCGCTGATCATTTCCGGGCCGACCGACGACAAGTCCGAACTGTACAAGAGCGTCGATGCGGTGGTGAAACAGCTCGCGCCCGAGCTCTACGAAAAGGACGAGAAGCAGAAATCGATCATCCTGACCGAGGAGGGGACCGAAACGGTGGAGCGAATGCTCGAGACCGCCGGGCTGCTCGAAGGCACCAATCTCTATGATTTCGAGAATACCCAGGTGGTTCACCATTTGAACCAGTCGCTGCGCGCCAACATGATGTTCAAGCGCGACATCGATTACATCGTCAAGGACGGCAAGGTCATCATCATCGACGAGTTTACCGGGCGCATGATGGACGGCCGGCGCTGGTCGGACGGCCTGCACCAGGCGGTCGAGGCCAAGGAAGGTGTCGAGATCGAGCCTGAGAACCAGACGATGGCCTCGATCACCTTCCAGAATTATTTCCGCATGTATCCCAAACTGGCGGGCATGACCGGCACCGCCGCGACCGAGGCGGCGGAATTCTACGACATCTACAAGATGAACGTCGTGTCGATCCCGACCAACGTGCCGGTGCGCCGCATTGACGAGGAAGACACGTTCTACAAGGATATCCACGACAAGTTTCGGGGTATCGCCAAGGCGATCAAGGTCCAGGCTGAACTGGGCCAGCCGGTGCTGGTCGGTACCGTGTCGATCGAGAAGTCCGAAATGCTGTCCGAATTCCTCCATGAGGAACAGGTCGAGCACAAGGTGCTGAACGCGCGCTATCACGAGATGGAAGCGCATATCGTTGCCCAGGCGGGCCGCAAGGGCGCGGTCACCATCGCGACCAACATGGCCGGCCGCGGCACCGATATTCAGCTGGGCGGCAATCTCGATTTCCGGATCGAGGACGAATTGAACGATGTCCCCGAAGGGCCTGAGCGCGACGCCGCGATCGAGCGCATTCGTCAGGAGATCGCGGTCGAGAAGCAGGAAGTGCTGGCGGCGGGCGGCCTGTTCGTGCTCGGCACGGAGCGGCATGAGAGCCGGCGCATCGACAACCAGTTGCGCGGTCGTTCGGGCCGCCAGGGCGACCCCGGTTTGTCGCGTTTCTACCTCAGCCTCGACGACGATCTGCTGCGCATCTTCGGTCCGAACACCTTGTTCGCCAAGATGATGCGATCGAGCCTGGAAGACGGCGAAGCATTGCCGCCGTCGCGCTGGATGTCCAAGGCGATCGAGACCGCGCAGAAGAAGGTCGAAGCGCGCAACTACGACGTCCGCAAGCAGGTCGTCGAATATGACGACGTCATGAACGACCAGCGCAAGGTCATCTACGAGCAGCGCAACGACATCATGGATGCCGAAACCGTCGGCGACGTGGTGGTCGACATGCGGACGGAGACGATCAACACGATCGTCAGCGATCATTGCCCGCCCAATTCCTATCCCGAGCAATGGGATGTCGAGGGGATGAAGGCCAAGGTCTCCGAAATGCTCGGGATAGAACCGCCGATCGACGACTGGCTCAAGGAAGAAGCGGTCGATGTCGAGATGGTCGAGGAGCGGCTGAACGAGGCGGCGGCGGCATTGGTCGATGCCAAGGCAGCCGAGATCGAGCCCGAAACCTGGACGACGATCGAAAAATCGATCCTGATCCAGAATCTCGATCATCACTGGAAAGAGCATCTCGCGACGCTCGATGCGCTGCGCCAGGTCATCCATTTGCGCGCTTATGCCCAGAAGACGCCGATCAACGAATATAAGCAGGAAGCGTTCGCGTTGTTCGAGCGCATGCTGGGATCGATCCGCGAGGACGTGACCAAGGTGCTGGCGACCGCCGAATTCCGCTTCCAGCCGCCGCCCGAACTTCCCGAACTGCCCGATTTCATCACCCAGCATTTCGACCCGTTCTCGGGCGATGACGACAGTGCGGATATCGACGGCGCGTCGCGTGCGCTGGGCGATCTCGGTCTGCCGCCGCTGTCGATCGTTCGGCCCGAACAGCCCGATCTGGGCGAGGATCCGAAGGATTGGGAAGGCAAGGTCAGCCGCAACGCCCCGTGTCCGTGCGGCTCGGGGCTCAAGTACAAGCACTGCCACGGCCAGATCGCGTAGTGGGGGTCAA